>NZ_JBSFJX010000022.1:76641-92750 GCF_053598275.1 Streptomyces sp. NPDC001156
AGCTGCGTCCCCGGCTGCTGAACCCGGCCGCCGCCCTGCCCCGTCCCCCCTTGCTGGGCCTGCCCGTAGCCCTGCTGTCCGCCCGGGGCCTGTGGCTCGGTCATCGCCTCCTGGCTTTCCTGCGTCCGCGCCTGGCCTTCTGCCTGCCGGCTCCCGGGCAGCGTCCCCTGGTCCTCACCTCGCCGGCCATCGGTGCGGTCCCGGCTCACGCTGAACGACGCGCTCCATGGCTTGACGCGGCCGCCGGGCCTCACCGGACACCGCCCCTCGACGCCCCACTCCGCATCGCGGCCCGCCAGGGCGGCAATGCTGCCGACGGCGCCACCGTCCGGGATCCGGGCCACACCGCTGTACAGGACGGAGGAGGAGTCAAGGGCCCTGATGGCATCGCCGTCGACCCGGTAGAGCCGGACCCTCCCGTCCTCGAAGCCCTGGGAAGTGGCCTCGATGAAGTCGGGCGGGGCGCCGCCCGACATGGCACAGGAGACCGTGACGGT
The DNA here is from genome assembly GCF_053598275.1 of Streptomyces sp. NPDC001156. Classification (NCBI taxonomy): domain Bacteria; kingdom Bacillati; phylum Actinomycetota; class Actinomycetes; order Kitasatosporales; family Streptomycetaceae; genus Streptomyces; species Streptomyces sp. NPDC001156. The sequence goes on from NZ_JBSFJX010000022.1 coordinate 77,139, forward strand.
GACCGCGCCACCGGGCACCGCGGAGTGCGGGGTGATCTCCGCGGAGGGTTCGGCGGAGGCCGGCGCGGCCATGAAACCCACGGCGGAACCGGCCAGAGCGGCGGCGGACAGGACACGGGCACTGCGGCGCATGCGGGTGACTCCTTCGACGGGTTCCTCCGGGGCACGCCGGTGGTGCCCCCAAGAGCCCATGACAGCCCGCCCGGCCCCGGCCCGCGCGCGGCCGGGCCCCATTCGTGCCACCGGCACCGCCGGGCGGGTGACCGGCGGTGCGCGCGGACGGGACCTCTCCGATCCGCGCAGCACTCACCACCTGGCCCCTGGGGGCAGATCTCACACCGGTCCCCGGCGTCGCACGCCCGGACTCCTCGTCGGCGGGGCAGCGTGACGGACCTGACCTCCCGTCACATCGCCCTGGTCACGCGTGCCCCGTGAGGGACTCGGCCTTCCCGCTCAGTGGCCGCTTCGGCCCCTCACCACGCAGCGCCTACGCGGCGTCCCGCATCACCTGGTCCCGGAGCCGGTTGCAGCAGCGGCTGATCAGACGGGAGACGTGCATCTGGGAGATGCCGAGCCGCTCGGCGATGCTGCTCTGCGTCATGTCGTCGAAGAACCGCATGTAGAGGATGGCGCGTTCGCGTTCCGGCAGGGCGTGCAGCCGGGGCTTGACGGCCTCGCGGTCGATGACGGTGTCGAGGGCCGGGTCGGGCGAGCCGAGGGAGTCCCCGAGGGAGTAGCCGTCCTCGCTGCCCGGTACTTCGGCGTCCAGCGAGAGCGCCGTGAAACTCTCCAGGGCCTCGAGACCCACGAGGACGTCCTCCTCGCTCATCCCGGCGTGCTCGGCGATCTCGGCGACGGTGGGCCTACGGCCGGAGACGGTCTGCGACAGGTCCTGATAGGCGAACCTCACCCGGTTGCGCAGGTCCTGGACCCGGCGCGGCACGTGCAGGGTCCACATGTGGTCGCGGAAATGCCGCTTGATCTCCCCGGTGACGGTGGGGACCGCATAGCTCTCGAACGCGTGGCCGCGCTCGGGGTCGTACCGGTCGACTGCCTTGACCAGACCGAGCGCCGCCACCTGACGGAGGTCCTCGAAGCTCTCGCCCCGGCTGCGGAAACGGCCCGCGAGCCGCTCGGCCATGGGAAGCCAGGCCTCGACGATCTCGTCGCGGAGCGCGTCGCGCTCGGGGCCCTGCGGGAGCGTGGCGAGCCTGCGGAAGGCCTCAACCGTCTCCGGGGCGTCGTCATGGGGGTGGTGCTTCACGCTCGCTCGATTCTGCATGGTGGGTCGCAACTCCCTTTGCTGGTGCCTTGGGTGGACGGTCACCGTGGGAGGGGAACCCGAGCCGGACGGGCACACCCGTGGCGGGTTTCCACCGCTCCCACGGACGTGCCTCCTGTCCGAAGCACTGAGGCTGCGCCTGCCCCGGGCCGTGCACGGCAAACACGGGAATGCGCGAAAGGACCACGGAGCGTCGCGAGAGGGCGTACACGCCCCACACATGGACGGGGACGGCCAGCCCGGCGGCGGTCCTGCCCGGGCCCCGAGGCCGCCGCACGCCTTCACCAGGTTTTCCCGGCACCGCCCGGGTGACTCGACAGGTGCGATCCGTACACCCCTCTTCCCATGGGAGGTCCACCGATGAGCCCCAAGGTCGCCGACCACATTCTTCAGCGCCTGCGCGAATGGGGTGTCGAGCAGGTCTTCGGGTATCCCGGCGACGGCATCAACGGCCTGCTCGCGGCCTGGGGCCGGGCCGAGGACCATCCGCGTTTCGTCCAGGCACGGCACGAGGAGATGGCCGCGTTCCAGGCGGTGGGCTACGCGAAGTTCGGCGGCCGTCTCGGAGTGTGCGCGGCGACGTCGGGTCCCGGCGCGATCCACCTGCTCAACGGCCTGTACGACGCCAAGCTCGACCATGTCCCCGTCCTCGCGATCGTCGGTCAGACGCACCGGACGGCGATGGGCGGCTCGTACCAGCAGGAGGTCGACCTGCACACCCTGTTCAAGGACGTCGCCTCCGACTTCGTGGAGACGGTGAACGTCCCCGAGCAGCTGCCGAACGTCCTCGACCGCGCGATCCGCACCGCCTACGCGCGCCGCGCCCCCACCGCCGTGATCATCCCCGGTGACGTGCAGGAACTGGACTACTCGCCGCCGACGCACGAGTTCAAAATGGTCCCCTCCAGCCTGGACCGCAGCGGCTGGACCGCGATGCCCACCCAGGACTCGCTGGAGCGGGCCGCCGAGGTTCTCAACTCCGGCGACAAGCCCGCCATCCTGATCGGCCAGGGCGCTGCCGGGGCCCGCACTCAGGTGCAGCGGGTCGCCGAGCTGCTCGGCGCGGGCGTGGCGAAGGCGCTGCTCGGCAAGGACGCACTGAGCGACGAGCTGCCCTACGTCACCGGCTCCATCGGCCTGCTGGGCACCCGGCCCTCGTACGAGCTGATGCGCGACTGCGACACGCTGCTCACGATCGGCTCCTCGTTCCCCTACACCCAGTTCCTGCCGGAATTCGGCAAGGCGCGCGGTGTGCAGATCGACATCGACCCGCACATGGTCGGGATGCGCTATCCGTACGAGGTGAACCTCGTCGGCGACGCGAAGGCGACCCTGGAGCAGCTCATCCCGCTGCTGGACGCGCACCGCGGGCGGGAGTGGTACGACACCGTCTGCGCGAATGTGCGGCGCTGGCACGAGGTGATGGAGAGGCGGTCGCAGCTTTCGGCGGACCCGATCAACCCGGAGTACGTGGCCTGGGCGCTGGACCCGCTGGTGCCCGGAGACGCGATCGTGACGTCGGACTCGGGTTCGGTGGCGAACTGGTACGCCCGGCACCTCACGATGCGGCCGGGGATGCGCGGGTCGCTGTCGGGCACGCTGGCCACGATGGGCTGCGGGGTCCCGTACGCGATCGGCGCGAAGTTCGCCCACCCGGACCGGCCCGTGATCGCCCTGGTCGGTGACGGGGCGATGCAGATGAACGGACTTGCGGAGCTGATCACCGCGGCGAAGTACCAGGACCGCTGGTCGGACCCGCGTCTGGTGGTCGGTGTCTGGAACAACCACGACCTCAACCAGGTGACCTGGGAGATGCGGGCCATGGAGGGCTCCCCGTCGTTCCTGCCCTCCCAGGAACTGCCCGACGTCCAGTACGCCGCGTTCGCCCGCTCCCTCGGGCTGACCGGCGTCCGGGTGGAGAAGCCGGAGGACGTCGAGGCGGGCTGGCGCGCGGGCCTGGAGGCGGACGGCCCGGCGGTCATCGAGTTCCTCACGGACCCGGCGGTGCCGCCGATCCCGCCGCACGCCACCTGGGAGCAGATGGAGGCCACGGCCGCCTCGATCCTGAAGGGCGACGCGGACCGCGGTCCGATGGTTCGCCAGGGCTTCAAGGCGAAGGTGCAGGAGTTCCTGCCCGGACGCGGCCACCAATAGCCACCGACCGCACCCCCGGTCGCCGTGTCGGACGCGGCCCACCGGGTACGCGAGGGCCACCCCCGAAGATCTGGAGGGAGTCATGCAGCGAGGCAGTGACCGGCTGAACGTCCACAGGGACGACGAAATGAAGCACGAACTGCAGGGTCTGCTGCGGTCGGGTCACCCGACCCGCACCGAGGAGTGGCACGACCCCGAGCCGACGGCCGACGACGACCCGGCGGTCTGGCGCGGAGCGGTGGTGCCCGGCACCCCCCGGGTGGCCCTGGAGGCCGCCCGGCTGGAGCTGGCCCGGTATCTCGGGCGCAGCGACTTTCCCGCGAGCGCGGGCGACCTGGTCCGCGTCCTGCGCGACAAGAACGCGCCCGACCCCCTGGTCGAGACCGTGGAGCGGCTCCGGCGTTCGACGCGCTTCGCCAACCAGGAGGCGCTCGCCGAAGCCACCGTCAGTGTGTGAGGGCCGCGCACCGCGCACGGGGGGCACGGCCGGAGGTACTCCGGGCGTCGTTCCACCGACGTCCCGGTGACCCCCCACGTGCACAAGGCAGAGGCGCCGCGGAACGTGCGCACCGTCGTGAACGGCGACCGGGACCCCGAGCCGCCGGAGGGCATCCACACCCCCGGGCTCGGCGTCTTGTCCCGCGGCCGTCCCATCGGGCACGGCCGCGGGGATCCGCATATGCGTACTGCTGCCGTACGGCGATGAGTTACCGCGCCGCGTCCACGCGGGACGACGCCCGGCACCCGACGCGAACGAGGCGGCGTACGACGAGGCCGCCCGGCAGGCACAGGCGCAGGCACAGGCACAGAAAGGACAGTGGGACATCATGCGCATCGCGTTCCTGACGGCGCCGGAAGGCGTCGAGCAGGTGGAACTGACCGACCCCTGGCAGGCCCTCGTCGACGCCGGCCACGAGCCGGTCCTGGTGTCGACGAAGCCGGGCCACATCCAGGCGTTCAAACACCTGGACAAGGCGGACACGTTCCCGGTGGACGCGCTCGTCGGCCAGGTCGAGGCCGATTCCTTCGACGGGCTGGTCCTGCCGGGAGGCGTGGCCAACCCTGATTTCCTGCGGATGGACGAGCGGGCCGTCGAGTTCATCCGGGACTTCTTCGGTCAGGGCCGTCCGGTCGCCGCGATCTGCCATGCGCCGTGGACGCTGGTCGAGGCAGACGTCGTACGGGGCCGCACCCTGACGTCGTGGCCGAGCCTGCGCACCGACATCGGCAACGCCGGCGGCACCTGGGTGGACGAGCAGGTACGCGTCGACCACGGGCAGAACACACTGATCACCAGCCGCAAGCCGGGCGATCTGAAGGCGTTCGACGAGGCGATCCTGACGGAGTTCGCCGCGTAGCCGCGGTTTCCGCCCCGCGGACGGCGCTGACCGTGTGACGCCTGACGACCGGACGGTGCGGCCCCATGATGAGGGGCCGCACCGTCCGGTTCTGCGTGTCCCGGGCCCTCGCGCGCCCAGGACACCGGACGCGTGCGGCCGGTGTCAGCGGGCGGGCCCCACCCCTTCTCGGCGAGCGCTGCCCAGTTCCGTCAGGGGCGTGCCCGGTTCCCGGTTCCGGGCCCCGTCCCGGGTGCGGCTCGCCGCGACCCCCCGGCGTGGATGGCGGCGCAGGTACTCGCCCTCCAGCTGCGCCATACGGTGGTTGTGCGTACGCAGTGCGTCGTTCGAGCCGTACAGCAGCGTGTCGTGGCGTGTGCGGTGGATCGCTTCCAGCTCTTTCATGAGCTGGTGGTCGGTCAGCCGGCCCGGGTCGACTCCGGTCATGGTGGTACCCCGCTCGTCGTGTTCCTCAGTGCGGTCCGGGTACCCGCCCGGAAAAAGCAATACCCCGAGCGGCATCCGGGAGGGAGCCATGGATCTCGCCTTTCTCCATCCACTGTACGAACATCCCGGTCCCTGGGCCTCCGTATACGTCGACACCTCCCGGCACACGGAGTCCACAGCACGCGAGCGCAAGCTGACCGCTCAGTGGCTCGCCGGTGACCTGGCCGGGCAGGGGGCGGACGAGGCGACGTGCCATGCGGTCCGGACGGCGATCGAGGAGCTGGCCCACTCCCCCGAGCCGCACGGCAGGGCGCTGTTCGCCCGTGCGGGCGAGGTGGTCCTGGATCCGCCGCTGGCCGCCCCGCCGGGCGGCTCCTCCGCGGTGTGGGCGACGCTGCCGCACACGGCACCCCTGCTCGACCTGGCCAACGAGGAGCCCGTGTGCGTCGTGGCCTACATCGACCGCAAGGGCGCCGAGTTCGAGCTGCGGGGTGCGCTGGGCAGCGAGGAGGCCGGGGAGGTGACCGGGAAGCAGTGGCCGCTGCACCGTACGGCCACCTCGGACTGGTCGGTGCGCCACTTCCAGCTGCGGGTCGAGAACGTCTGGGAACACAACGCGGCGGAGATCGCGGACGCGCTCGCGGTCTGCCAGGAGGAGACGGGCGCCGACCTGGTGATTCTCGTCGGCGAGCAGCGCGAGCGGCGCTCCGTGCACGAGCGGCTGCCGCGCCGGCTCCAGGACCGGGTGGCCGAGGCGCGGCACGGCCCGGGCAGCCGGTTGCTTGACGACGACGTGGAGCGGATCCGGGCCGAGCATCTACGCGGCCGGGCGGCCGAGGAGCTGGAACTCTTCCTGGCGGCCCGCGCCCCGGACGAGGAGGGGCGCACCAGGGCGGTCGAGGGCGTGCCCGCCGTGGTCGAGGCGGCACGCGAACACCGTATCGACGAACTTCTGATCCATTCGGGTGGCCCCGACACACGCCGTGAGGTGTGGATCGGTGAGGCCGCCGACCAGGTGGCGGTCCGCCGCGGCGACCTCACCGCACTGGGTGAGCGGCATCCCGCCCAGGCTCGCGCCGACGACGCGCTGGTACGGGCCGTGGTGGAGAACGGGGCGGCGGCCGTCTCGGTGCCGTCCGCACCGGAGAGGGAGGCGCCGCTGGGCGGAGTGGGGGCACTGCTGCGCTGGGCCTAACGCCCGCCCCCCGGCGGTGTCCGGCGGTTTCCCGCCCTGCGCCGGCGAACGGGCGCTCACCCGGCTGAGAGCCATCACGTGAGGCGGGTGGGCCGCGCCTTGCTTGGGTGGTGGCCCTGTTTACCGGATGTCGAGTTTGAGGTTGTGGAGTGCGGCGACGCCGGCGACGACATGGTTGACCGCATCGCCACGGCACCTGCATTGGCGGAGGCTCTGGTGGTCTTTGAGGCGGGCGATGGTGTGTTCAGCGACCGCTTGCCGTTTTGCGGAACCTTCGGGAGGTGCGGTCTTTGATGATGCGGCCGTTGGGTCCGTGGCGTGGCGTGCGAATGCGGTCGATGCGGCGGTAGCCGCCGTCGCTTGACAGTCTGGGATGGTCGGGCAGCGTTGGTGCGAGGGTTTCTCGGAAGACGACGACGTCGTTGCGGTTGCCCGGCCGCGCCGCCCCGACAGCCACGACCCGGCGGTCACGGGCCGGCAGACGATCTGCACGTTCACGCTGCGCCGGTAGTTCTTGCTTTTCGCAGTGCTGGATTGGTCGTGGACGGGAATGAGTGTGCCGTCAACAATCCAGAGTTCCCGTCGATCGGTGGACGGTGGACCAAGGAGTTCGGCGAGGGGCTTCGCGAGCCGGTCGATAGTGCGGTGCGCTGCAGCATGAGAGATGCCGAAGAGGGCACCGAGTTGCTACATGATCAGGTTGGCGCGGTAGGCAAGCACGATGAGAATGACCCCGACTGCACACGGGAGCGCGCAGGGGCGCCCGCGGCCCGTGTCGGGCATGAGTTCGCTCAGTTGCTGGACAAGGTGGTGGAGTTGCGGTCCTGTCAGGCCTGTCCACGCACGCAGGTCAGCAGAGGTGCAGTGACAGCAAGCCGCAGGCGCATGAGGAAAGCGTGGAGCCGGAACTGCTGCCGTGTTGGGGGCTGTTGTCAGTGGGGGCATGTAGCTTCGGTGTTGGTTGCCGCGCTGCCAACGGTGCGGACAGACACCTGTTGTTGGGACGTTGAAAGGAGGTGGGTTTTCGGTGAGCGTTGAGATGCTCGAGACGGTGCCTGCCTCCGACGACGCGCCGGCCCGCCGGTTCCGCGGGAAGAACAAGGGTGTCCGGTGGAAACGAGGCGAGGACATCGAACTTGCGGTGATTCGCCTCCCGTTGGATATCCATGACCTCGCGTCTGTGCACCGGGTTGAGCAGCTGTTTTCCTCCATGTGGTCGGTGAAACGCGCTCTGCAACGCGACGCACGTGCCGCGGTCGACGCGTACTGGGCCGGTGAGGTGCGCCGGAAGGCGGATGCGAAATTTTGGCGGATTGCGCTGGGTCTGACCCGGGAGGGTATGGAACGCCGCGCCTACCGGCACATGGAGAACTCCAGTCATCTTGGGCATCACGTCACCAAAGCACTGGTGATGCACCAGGCCGACGAGGTCTTCGAGACGTCGATAAGTCGGCACTTGTTCCCGGATGCGTCGGGTCGCAGGTTCGGGCGCCCGCGGGTGGGCCGCTGGTGGGACTACGCCCGGATCCCCGGCCGGGCCCGATCACATACCACCGCCCGGAAATGGGAGACGTTCCGCTTGCACGGCACGCTTGCCGGGCACCTGGACGTCTACCGGCACCGCAGCCTTGAACCTTCGGTGGCTACGCCGGAGCAGGCAGCGGCACTTCCGGCAGGGATGAGGGTGCTGGAGCAGCCGCGTCGTCTGCTCGTGCCTGCACGCCCCACAGGCCGCATACCGACGGGTGATGTGACACCGAAAGGCACACCGAAGACCCGGGCTGCTACGTGGTGGGACCACGCCGGCCCCCTGGCCGTCGTGTTCACCGGGGGTGCTACTTCGCAGCGCGGGGACCTGGTCCTGCCCGTGCGACTGCCGTCCGGCTCCGGCCGGTGGCCGCGACTGCTGCACTTCCTGAACAACCCGGACACGCGGCACAAGGTTGATCTCGTTCGCCGCCGCGACGCCGGATCCCCTGGCGGGTGGGCCTACGAAGCTCACCTGATGGTCCTTGCCGGAGGTTATGCGTCGCCTGCGACAAGGGCCCGGCGGAAGGCCGCGGCTGGATCGCAGCGTGTGGGCGGGATCGACGGGAACGTCTCCAACCTGTCCGTCGTCTCCCTTCCGGATACTTTCGACCCCGCCGACGGGCCCCTCCACGTAACCCGGGTCGAGCTCACCGAGACGGAACGTGCCGCGCTCGAGAAAGCCCATCGCAAGGAACGTGGCCGCAAACGGGCTCTCGACCGCTCCCGCCGGGCGACCAACAACGCCCAATACCAGCCATCGAAACGGCAACAGGCCCGCGCGGAGCGGCGCCAGGCCGCGGGCCTGCCGGCCCGGAACGTTGAGGTGCCCGCAGGTGCCCGGGCCGCGAACAAGGCCGGTATTCCCAAGCAAGCGCACCGGCGTGACGCCCTGTCGGCCGGTTACCGGTTCGACCGGGCCCGGCTCGCGGAGGCGGCGGCGAGCGCGGCCGCGGCGCAAGACCATCGCGCCCGGCGCATCGCTGAACAGATCATTGCCGGACACGGCAACCGGCTGGTCGTCGAGGACTGCGACATTCGCACCTGGTTCCGGCTATGGGGAAAGGCCTTACAGGCCACTACTCCTGGACGGGTCATCACCGCGATATCCCGCGAATGCGAGAAGGCCGGCGGCTGGCTGTTGCGCGCGTCCACGTTCACCACCCGCCTGTCCCAGAGGTGTCTGTGCGGCGAACCGGTCGCCAAAACCCTCGCCGACCGGATCCACACCTGCCCGGAGTGCGGGTTGATCGGCGACCGCGACTTGGTGTCCGCCCTCCTCGCCGCCCACGTCTACCTCGGCGATCCGGACGACCCCAGCACTGCGTGCCTGGACACTGGCCAGGCACGCAGCACACAAACCTTGTTCCAAGCAGGGCTGCAAGAAGCCCTGTCGAGTCAACCGCAGCGCGGTGCCCGCCCCAGCCCGGGCCGCACCCACGCGGCAGCTTCTGCCCCGAACACCTCGGGACAACAGGCCTCTGCTCGACACAACACCGACGACCGGTACCGGCCCACCCCGAATGAGACCCGACCCGCAACCACGCGGCACAAGGCCCACGTCGGAACAGCCGCCCGCACGGAGAACGCGCCACCCACGCGCACACGCTCTGCACGGGAACTGGTCGACCGGCATCACACCAGCATCACGTGATGACTCTTAGCGCGCCCGCTCCACCCGCCGCTCGTCCCAGACCGGTTCCGGGGTCTCACGGATCCGGCCGTCGCTGCCGAAGACCAGATAGCGGTCGAAGGAACGGGCGAACCACCGGTCGTGGGTGACCGCGAGGACCGTGCCCTCGAACGCCTCCAGGCCTTTCTGGAGCGCCTCCGCGGACTCCAGGTCCAGGTTGTCGGTCGGCTCGTCGAGCAGCAGGGCGGTGACGCCCTGCAACTCGAGCAGAAGGATCTGGAAACGTGCCTGCTGACCGCCGGACAGCCGGTCGAAGTGCTGTTCGGCCTGCGCGGTCAGCTCGTAGCGCCGCAGCCGGGACATCGCCGCACCCCGGTCCTGCGCGTGCTCCTTCCAGAGGATGTCCAGGAGTGTACGACCCTCCAGTTCGGGATGCGCATGGGTCTGGGCGAAGTGCCCGGGCACCACGCGCGCACCGAGCCGCCACAGCCCCGTGTGCGCCACGTCGCCGCCCGCGAGCAGCCGCAGGAAGTGCGACTTGCCGGAGCCGTTCGAGCCGAGGACGCCGACCCGCTCGCCGTAGAAGACCTCTAGGTCGAAGGGTTTCATCAGACCGGTCAGCTCGAGTCCCTCGCAGGTGACGGCCCTGACCCCGGTACGGCCGCCCTTGAGCCGCATCCTGATGTCCTGCTCGCGCGGCGGCTCGGGCGGCGGCCCGGCCTCCTCGAACTTGCGCAGCCTGGTCTGGGCCGCCTGGTAGCGGGAGGCCAGCTCATGGCTGACGGTGGCGGCCTGGCGCAGGCTCAGCACCAGCTTCTTCAGCTGGGCGTGCTTCTCGTCCCAGCGCCGGCGCAACTCCTCGAAGCGCGCGAAGCGTTCCCGGCGGGCCTCGCCGTACGTGGCGAAACCGCCGCCGTGCACCCAGGCGTCGGCACCCGTGGGGCTCGGCTCCAGGGAGACGATCCGTCGTGCGGCGCGGGCCAGCAGCTCCCGGTCGTGGGAGACGAACAGCACGGTCTTGCGGGTCTCCTCCAGCCGCTCCTCCAGCCACCGCTTTCCGGGCACGTCGAGGTAGTTGTCGGGCTCGTCCAGCAGCAGGACCTCGTCGGTGCCGCGCAGCAGCGCCTCGAGGACCAGCCGCTTCTGCTCACCGCCGGAGAGGGTGCGGACCTGGCGCCACTGGGCCCGGTCGTAGGGCACGCCGAGCGCCGCCGTGGTGCACATGTCCCACAGCGTCTCGGCCTCGTATCCCCGGGCCTCGGCCCAGTCGGCGAGCGCCTGTGCGTACTTGAGCTGGGAGGCCTCGTCGTCGACCGTCATGACGGCGTGCTCGGCGGCGTCCACGGCGCGGGCGGCCTCGCGGATACGGGGCGGGGCGACGGAGACCAGGAGCTCCCGTACGGTCGTCTCGTCCCGTACCGAACCCACGAACTGCCGCATGACCCCGAGCCCGCCGCTCGTGGTGACCGATCCGTCGTGCGGTTTCAGCTCTCCTGACAGCAGCCGCAGCAGTGTCGTCTTCCCGGCGCCGTTGGGTCCGACGAGCGCGACGACCGCGCCTTCGCCGACCCGGAAGGACACATCGCCGAGGAGCGCCCTCCCGTCCGGGAGGTAGTACTCGAGGTGCGCGGCTTCAAGGTGTCCCATGCGGCGCATTGTGGGCAGACGCACCCGGCCTGGGCAATCGTTTATCGCCGGGGCCGGAGCCCGGGCAGGGTTCGGGCATCTCGGGGTAGCCGCCCTGCATGACCCCAGATGTCGACCTCACCCTGCGTCCGCCGGGCCCGCATCCGCTGCGCGACCGTCTGCTCGCCGCCGACTGCCGCCTGTTCGAGTCCGTCGCCGCCCGGCACTGGCCGGGGGCCGACCCGCTGCTTCCCTGGCTCAGCCGGGCCGCCAACCACGGTGTCCTGTGGTTCGCGACGGCCGCCGCCGTGGCCGCCGCCCGGACGCCCCGTGCCCGCAGGGCGGCCGCCCGCGGTGTCGCCTCGCTGGCGCTGGCCTCCGCCACCATCAACACCATCGGCAAGCGGACGGTCCGCCGTCCCCGGCCGGTCCTCGACCCGGTGCCCGCTGTCCGCAGGCTCAAGCGCCAGCCCATCACCACATCGTTCCCCTCGGGGCACTCCGCCTCTGCCGCCGCCTTCGCGGCGGGCGTCGCCCTGGAGTCGCGCGGCTGGGGCGCTGCGGTCGCGCCGCTGGCCGCCGCCGTGGCCGTCTCCCGCGTCTACACCGGCGTCCACTTCCCGAGCGACGTCCTCGCGGGTGCGGCCCTGGGCGTGGGTGCCGCCTATGCCGTACGAGGCCTCGTGCCGACCCGCGATCTGGTGCCGCCGCCCGGAAACCGGCATGCGAACGTACCCGCGCTGCCCGACGGGACCGGGCTCGTGGTCGTGGCGAACCGGGGCTCGGGAACCGCCGAGCGGGTCCGCGCACTCGAGGAGGCCCTTCCGGGCGCCGAGACGGTGGAGTGCGAACCGTCCGAGGTCCGCACCGAGTTGGAGAAGGCCGCCGCCCGCGCCCTCGTCCTCGGCGTGTGTGGCGGCGACGGCACGGTGAACGCCGCCGCCGACGTCGCCCTGCGGCACGGCCTCCCGCTCGCGGTCCTGCCGGGCGGGACCCTCAACCACTTCGCCCTCGACCTCGGCATCGAGGACATACGTGACACCGTGCGCGCCCTCCAGCGGGGCGACGCGGTCCGGGTCGACGTGGGCCGCTTCTCCTCGAAGACGGCCAGCGGCTGCTTCGTGAACACGTGCAGCCTGGGCGTGTATCCGGAGCTGGTGCGCGAGCGGGAGCACTGGTCCGGCCGGATCGGCGGCTGGCCCGCCGGGGTCCTCGCCGCCCTGCGCGTCCTGCGCGCCGACCGTCATCCGCTGCGCGTGCGACTCTCCGGGCGCAGCCGCCCGTTGTGGCTGCTCTTCGCCGGCAACGGCACCTACCACCGCATGGGCCTCGCCCCGGCCCGGCGCCACGACCTGGCGGACGGGCGGCTCGACGTACGGGTCGTGCACGGCGGCCGCGGGCCGGCCGCCCGCCTGCTGGCCGCCGCCTTCGCGGGTCCCCTGTCCCGCTCCCCGGCACACGCGGCCGTCCGGGTCAGGCGACTGCGCGTGGACGGAGTGGCTCCGGGCACCCCGCTCGCGTACGACGGCGAGGTCACCGAGGTCCATGGCGAGGTGACGCTCGAAAAGCTCCCCGAGGCGCTGACCGTCTACCGTCCGCTCCCCCGCCGCTGACCGCCGGACCCGTCTGCTGTGTCCACATGGCAATACGCCAGTCTCAATATTCGGCATGAGCGCCTACCGTGGTGTGCAGCGCCCCGCGGCCGGGCCCGGGGTCCGTACGACGAGAGGGGACACCCATGCCGAAGGAGACGGCCGTCTACACGCACGGCCACCATGAGTCCGTGCTGCGCTCGCACACCTGGCGGACCGCCGCCAACTCGGCGGCGTACCTCCTCGGCTCCCTCAAGCCGCACATGCGGATCCTGGACATCGGCTGCGGTCCCGGCACCATCACCGCGGACCTGGCCGAACTGGTCCCCGACGGCCGGGTCACCGGCGTGGACCGCGCGCCCGGGATTCTGGAGCAGGCCAGGGCCACGGCCGCCGCGCGCGGGCTGACCAATGTGGACTTCACGGTCGCCGACGTACACGCACTGGAGTACCCGGACGACACCTTCTGCGTGGTCCACGCCCATCAGGTGCTCCAACACGTGGGCGACCCGGTGCAGGCGCTGCGCGAGATGGTCCGGGTGACCAGGCCGGGCGGCTTCATCGCCGTCCGCGACGCCGACTACGCGGCGATGACCTGGTATCCGGCCTCCGAGGGCCTGGACGACTGGCTGGACCTGTACCGCCGGGTCGCCCGGTCCAACGGCGGTGAGCCGGACGCCGGGCGGAGGCTGAAGGCATGGGCGCTGAGCGCCGGCCTCCGGGACGTCACCGCGACCTCCAGCACCTGGACCTTCGCCACGGCCGAGGAGCGGGACTGGTGGAGCGGGCTGTGGGCGGACCGGACCGTCGACTCGGCGTACGCGGACCGGGCGGTGGAAGGGGAGCACTCAACCCCGGTGGGACTGCGGGCCGTTGCGGGGGCCTGGCGGGAATGGGGGCGGCGGGAGGACGGCTGGTTCTCGGTCCTGCACGGCGAAATCCTGGGCCGCAAAGAGGCCTGATCCGCACGGTCGGCGATCAGTCACGCGGAAGCAACGGTCCCAGCGGCCCGAGGTCCAGATTCAGGTCCTCGGGCCGCAGGCCGTAGCGGAGCCGCAGTTCGGCCATACGGTCCTCGAGCAACATCAGCGTCAGCCCGATCCGTTCCTCCTGGTCCTCGGTCAGCTCCCCCGTGTCGAACCGGCGCAGTGCCTGCCGCTCCATCAGCTGGCGGAGCAGTTCCACGACGGTGAGGACCAGCTTGACCAGGTCGCGCTCCACGGTGTCGGGCTCCAGGTCCAGCCGGTTGCGCCGCTTGCCGGGCGTCCTGTCGGTCATGGTGCTTCGGCCTCCGGCCAGGGCGAGGGGACTTGTGCGTTGACGGAGCTGATCAGGGCGTTCAGATCGATGCGGACCAGATCGACGTCCGCGATGCGCAAGGTGATGTCGCCGGTGATCACGACCCCGCCCGCGAGCAGCCGGTCGAGCAGGTCGACCAGGGCGATCTCCCGGTGCTCGACGGCGGTCACGGCGCACCTTCCGAAAGTCCCGTAAAGGAATAGGCAGCCCACGGGCCGGTGAGTTCCACCCGGATTCCGGGAGTGTCGTCCTCGGTGCGGTCCACCCATTCCACGAATTCCTCGGAATGGGACCGGGGCACCAGATAGGAGGCGTTGAGTACATTGCGCCCGGAAGCCCCGGAGAGCGTCGGGTTCTGAGGAGCGTGCAGCCGGGAGTCCTCGGCCTGCGCCGAAAGCCTTTCATGGAGCCGGCGCGCGAATTCCTCCGCTTTCTGCCACTTCTCCTCGTGGGCCATGGTCTGCATACGGCGCCGGCGGAGGTAGTCCCGTCCCGAGGCGGCCCGCTCTGCGGGGTGGACGTCCGCCCGCGCCTCCTCATCGGCCGCCTCGCCCGTCTCGTCCTTCGTCTCCTCCTCGACGTAGACCTTGACGCCCCATTCGACGCGCCCCTCCAGCCGCTCCAGAGCCCGCCGGAAGTCCTCCTCGCGTTCCTCGATCATCACGCGGACGCCGCTGTCGTCACGGAACACGGTGCCCAGCCGCAGCGGCAGCGCAGTGGTCACGCCGGTGAGCGCGTCGATGACGTTCTGGTGGGCGCGGGCCGTGGCGGTGAGCCATTCCAGGTCCTCCAGATGCTCCTTGAGCGGCTCCTCGGCGAAGTCCTCCTCGGCGACCTGGCTGAGCACGGCGATGAGCCCGTGGTGTTCCAGCTGCCGGGCCGGAACGCCCGCCACCCCCGTCAGCTGGGCCTGGAGAGGGGCGCTGAGGGGGCGGCAGACCGCGTAGACGTAGCGCAGCGCGGTCACGACGACTCCTTTCTGCGGCGAGTGCGAGCGCCCTCGACCTCCTCCGGTTCCCTGCGGCGAGTGCGAGCGCCCTCGATCTGCTCCGCTTCACGGGAGGCCTCCAGGCGCTCGAGGCGGGCACGCAACTCGACGTTCTCCCGGGTGAGTTCATCGCGACGGGCCTTGGAGGAGAGGGCGGGGTCGGACTCCCACCAGTCGATGCCCATCTCCTTCGCCTTGTCGACGGAGGCGACGATCAATCGCAGCTTGATGGTGAGGAGTTCGATGTCGAGCAGATTGATCCGGATGTCCCCGGCGATCACGATGCCCTTGTCGAGCACCCGTTCAAGGATGTCGGCGAGGTTGGCGCCGCTGCTGGGTCCGTAGGGATCCGGCAGCCTGCGGGGGGTTGTCATCGTCGGCTCCCGGCGGGCGCCCGCTCGGCCCCGCGGTCTTCCTCCTCTTCCTCGTACTCCTCCTCGCCTTCCTCCTCCCCGTAGCCGCCCTCGTCCTCGTACTCGTCCTCCGGCTCTTCCTCTTCCTCCTCGTCCTCGTACTCCTCCTCCGGCTCTTC
>NZ_JBSFJX010000023.1:0-91152 GCF_053598275.1 Streptomyces sp. NPDC001156
AGCACCACGACACGAGCCCGGGAAGACCGTGAAACGAGCCGAAACCCTCACCGAACACGTCCGCTTGAAACAGCAGCGAGGTTAAACATCAAGCTGAGAAGCCGTGCCTCAACCGAACATGATCGCTTGATTTCTGCTGGTCAGGCATGGTCTAAACTCGCGACAGAGCTATCTTGCGCTGTCCGCTCTCACCCACTCAGCGGGACGCCACCTGCCCCTGCCCCTGGTGTGCCGGGCTGGCCCGGCGCGGAGCGCGGAGGTCCCGCCGACGCGCAACACCTCCAGGCCGCACGATCCCCCGCCGCGCCGACCGCTGCCCAGCCCGCCCCCACTCTCTCTTTTCCTTGCTTCGGGGAGGCTGCGAGAGGCGCATAGGGGGATGTCAGACCCCCGACCATGCCGTGACAGGCGTGGTGACCTGCACAGACGTGAGGTCGGCCGAAAGGCTCGCGTAAGAGATAGTGCAAGAGTTGATGCGAGAGATGTTGCAAGAGTTGGTTCAGGAGATGTTTCCATCCAGCCAGGTCAGAAGGTGACGGCGGCCTCTTCCGCACCCACGCCCACACCGGCACCCCGACCGTGTACCGCCATTGCGCAGGGCCCGACCACGGGGGCTCTACCGCCCTGCCCACCTCGGCCAGGCCCCGACCACAGCCCCGACCACGGCAGAGCCTGCGCAACGGCTCGTCGTGGGGCGGATGCGCAGCCGGTCACGCAGGCCGGTCCAGGCCGACCACGGGCGCGACCAAGGCCATTACGCAGCCCCAATCACGCCCAGCAGAACCCCAACCATCGAGGCCCAGACCCCGACCATGACAGGTCATCGGACTGCAGAGGGTGGCGTCCCGCCAAGGCGCCGCGAAGGCCCTTGCATGGGCGCTTGTGCGGTTCGCGTTTCTACACCACTCGGTGGGACGCCATCAACCGCAGGGCCGCCCTGTAGGGCAGCAGGGCTGGCTGGGCGCTCCTGTCGGCCGTCAGAACCTTGAGCCGGGCACGGTTGAGGCCGTCGGTGTTCGTGCCGGGGCGCACTCCGCCCGCCGCCCGCAGGGCGTCCACCACCCGGGATCCGGCCGGGAGCCTCTGCAACCCGGGCTTGCGCACCTTGCCGCCGACGTCCACGACGACCTCCGCGGCCTGCCCGGACCCCGCCCCCGTCCCACCCGTCGGCGGTGGCCCGTTCGAAGTACCCGGGCCGGAGGCGCGGTTGGGGCGCTCTGCGTCCGGCTCTCCGTAGGAAGCTGCGGCCCGCACCACTTCGGGGGCCCGGACCTCTTGTGTCCGGCCCGTCCAGAAGTGCTGCGCGGCGAAGGCCACCGCGGCGACGAGCAGCACGCTCAGCGCGGCCACGCTCCGGCCTTCCAGCCCGCACCTCGATTGCAGCCACAGCGGCATCCGCTCGCGCACGGCGAGGCCGACCCGATCCCGCCACCTGTCGGCCGCCGGCTCGTACGCGGGGGCGTCGGGGTCCCCGGCCGTGTGGGAGGGGGCGGCGACGTGGGACCGGTGCGCCGGCAGCGGATCCACGGGGACCGTCAGCAGCCGGCCCGTCCCGCTTCCCGATGTCGTGCTCGTCCGTGGCGCCCCCGGGTCCCGGTCCGGGCCCGGCGGCCCGCTTCCCGACTCCCGTCCCTCCGTCGTCCCCTCGGCGAAGAGCGCTTGCGCTCGCAGGCGCAGGGCGTCGGCGTCCGGGGTGTGATGGTGCCCTCGGCTGCGCCCGCGTGAGTGCCGCAGGCGGTGGTGCGTGCGGCCGTCGGAGCCCGGGGCGCGGCCGGGACCGCTGGTGGGAGTCGCTGTACGTGTGCGTGATCGAAGTGCCATGCGCCGAGGATCGGGCAAGCCGCCCGACCGCGGTGATCTTGGTCAAATTCCGGGGATTACCACCTGGTTGTGGACAACTTCGTCACCCGCAAGCGTCACCGAGGCGACACCACGACCCCCAGCAGCCCCGGTCCCGTGTGCGCCCCGATCACGGCGCCGATCTCGCTCACATGCAGTTCGGCCAGGCCCGGCACTCTTGCGCGCAGACGGTCTGCGAGCGCCGAAGCCCTCTCGGGTGCGGCGAGATGGTGGACCGCGATGTCGACCTTCGCATCGCCGGAGCGTTCGGCCACGATCTCCTCGAGACGGGCGATGGCCTTGGACGCGGTCCGCACCTTCTCCAGCAACTCGATACGCCCGTCGGTCAGCTGGAGCAGCGGCTTCACCGCGAGCGCCGAGCCCAGCAGTGCCTGGGCGGCCCCGATCCGGCCGCCCCGCCGCAGATAGTCGAGGGTGTCGACGTAGAAGTACGCGGAGGTGCCCGCGGCCCGCTTCTCCGCCGCCGTGACCGCTTCGTCGACCGAGCCACCCGCTTCCGCGGCCTCCGCGGCGGCCAACGCGCAGAAGCCGAGGGCCATCGCGACCATCCCGGTGTCGACCACACGCACCGGCACGGGAGCCTCTCGCCCGGCGAGCACGGCGGAGTCGTAGGTGCCCGAGAACTCGGAGGACAGGTGCAGCGAGACGATGTCGGTGGCTCCGGTCTCGGCGACCTTGTGATAGGTCTCTGCGAAGAGTTCGGGGCTGGGCCGGGATGTGGTGACGGGCCGTCGCTTCTGCAGTGCCTGGGCCAGGGAGCGGGCCGAGATCTCGGTGCCCTCCTCTAGCGCCTGGTCGCCCAGGACCACGGTCAGCGGCACCGCGATGATGCCGTGGCGCTCCATCGTCCGCGGCGGCAGGTAGGCCGTTGAATCGGTGACGATCGCGACATGGCGGGACATGAGCTGGAGGTTACCTGCCGGACCGCACGGGCGGCAGTCCGGCCCCTCCGACCTTCGCTCCCCCTGACCGGATCACCGGGTGCTCTCGGGGCGCGGCTTCTTCTGCCAGGGGTATGCCGCACGCTGTCCGGACGACCCGACGGCGGGCCGGGCCTGCCCTCGCACCGCACGGGACTCGGGTGTCTCCGGCCAGGTCTGGCCGCCGTCGGCCGCGACCCCGGGGTCCGGTGCCTCGGGCCAGGTCACGGCGGGCGGCGTCGGCTGCTCCTTGGTCCAGTGCCGCAGGGCGCCGGCCTCCACGTCGATCTGTGCGCTCAGCGCGTCCAGGTCGTCGTCCGCGAACCGGCGTGCCCGGTCGTGTGCCGCCCACCGCAGCGAGTCCGCGGAGTGTGTGATCCGCTCGGTGCGCTCGCGCAGTCCGGGCAGCCGGGAGGCCATCGCCCGCCGGTCCGGATCGGTCTCCAGGCGCTTGAGCTCGGCGTCCAGTTCCTGCCCGTACACGCTGAGGCGGTGGAAGAGGTGCAGCGACTCCTTCAGCGACGCGTCCTCGACGGCACCCGCCTGCAGCGCGTCCTGTGTGGCACGCATCGAGGTGCGCAGTGTCAGCCTGAGCCCGGCGACCTCGCCCGCCGGTCCGATCTGCGCAAGTGTCCTGGCGCGCAGAGCGGTGTCCTCGACCGTGCGGCGGGCCTGCGCGATCGTACGGTCGACACCGCGTTTTGCCGCGCCGATCGCCTTCACCGTCGCGTAAACCCCGAGCACGACGCACAGCACGAACAGGAGCACGATGACGGTCAACACGGATTCCACGTCGCTCCTCCTCCGGCCGGCGGTGGCGGCTGCTGCGCCTCTTTCACGGTAAACGCAAAGGGCGGGTTCGGGGTTCCGGAAGAACCCCGAACCCGCCCGTAGGGAAGTACCCCGATATGGCGGAACCGTTCGGTGCTGTCCGCGTCCCGGCGGCCGGGACGGAGCGGAAGAGGGCCCGGACCGGGCCCTTTGGCCGACCGCGGCCGTCAGGCGGTGACGATGTTGACCAGCTTCGGCGCGCGCACGATCACCTTGCGGATCCCGGCGCCGTCCAGCGCGGCGACCACCTTCTCGTCGGCCAGCGCCACCTTCTCCAGCTCCTCCTCGGAGATCGAGGGGGGAACCTCCAGCCGCGCCTTGACCTTGCCCTTGATCTGGACGACGCAGGTCACGGTCTCGTCCACGACGTACGCCGGGTCGGCGACCGGGAAGTCCCGGTGGACGACCGAGTCGGTGTGGCCCAGCCGGCGCCACACTTCCTCGGCGATGTGCGGGGCCAGCGGCGCGATCAGCAGCACCAGGGCCTCGGCGACCGAGTGCGGCACCGCTCCCTGCGTCTTGGTCAGGTGGTTGTTCAGCTCGGTGATCTTGGCGATGGCGGTGTTGAACCGCAGACCCTCCAGGTCCTGGCGCACTCCGTCGATCGCCTTGTGCAGCGCCCGCAGGGTGTCCTCGTCGGGCTCCACGTCGACGACGGTGACCTCACCGGACGTCTCGTCCACCACGTTGCGCCACAGCCGCTGCAGCAGCCGGAACTGACCGACCACCGCGCGCGTGTCCCACGGCCGCGACACGTCCAGCGGACCCATCGCCATCTCGTACAGGCGCAGCGTGTCGGCCCCGTACTCGGCGCAGATCTCGTCCGGAGTGACCGCGTTCTTCAGGGACTTGCCCATCTTGCCCAGCAGCCGGCTGACCTTCTCGCCCTGGTAGTAGTACGCGCCGTCGCGCTCCTCCACCTCGGCGGCCGGAACCGCGATGCCGCGGCTGTCGCGGTAGACGTAGGCCTGGATCATGCCCTGGTTGAACAGCTTGTGGAACGGCTCGGCCGAGGAGACGTACCCCAGGTCGTACAGGACCTTCGACCAGAACCGCGCGTACAGCAGGTGCAGCACCGCGTGCTCGGCGCCGCCGACGTACAGGTCGACTCCACCGTGTGGCATGCCCTCGCGGGGGCCCATCCAGTAGCGCTCGATGTCCGGGTCGACCAGCTTCTGGTCGTTGTGCGGGTCCAGGTAGCGCAGCTCGTACCAGCACGAACCGGCCCAGTTGGGCATGGTGTTGGTCTCGCGACGGTACTTCTTCGGCCCGTCGCCCAGGTCCAGGGTGACGTTGACCCATTCCTCGTTGCGCGACAGCGGGGTCTCGGGCTGGGTGTCCGCGTCGTCCGGGTCGAAGGTGCGCGGCGAGTAGTCCTCGACCTCCGGCAGCTCCAGCGGCAGCATCGACTCGGGCAGCGCGTGGGCGACGCCGTCCTCGTCGTAGACGATCGGGAAGGGCTCGCCCCAGTAGCGCTGACGGCTGAACAGCCAGTCACGCAGGCGGAAGTTCACGGTGCCCTCGCCGATGCCCTTGCGCGCCAGCCACTCGGTGATCCGCGCCTTGGCCTCGGCGACGTTCAGACCGTCAAGCGAGACGGCCTCCCCGGAGGAGTTGACGATCTTCGCGTCGTACGAGACGAAGGCGTCCTCCCAGGTCGAGGGGTCGGTGCCGCGGCCGTCGGTCGGCTCCACGACGCAGCGGATCGGCAGCTCGAAGGCCCGGGCGAAGGCGAAGTCGCGGGTGTCGTGCGCGGGGACGGCCATGATCGCGCCGGTGCCGTAGCCCATCAGGACGTAGTCGGCGATGAAGACCGGGACCTTCTGGCCGTTGACGGGGTTGGTGGCGTACGCGCCCGTGAAGACGCCGGTCTTGTCCTTGGCCTCGGCCTGACGTTCGACGTCGGACTTGGAGGCGGCCTGGGCGCGATAGGCGGCGACGGCCTCGGCGGGCGTGGCGTGACCGCCGGTCCACACCGCGTGCGTGCCCTCGGGCCAGGCCTCCGGGGTGAACTTGTCGACCAGCGGGTGCTCGGGCGCCAGCACCATGTAGGTGGAGCCGAACAGGGTGTCCTGGCGGGTGGTGAAGATCGTGATCGCTTCGCCGTCGATCGGGAAGTCGACACGGGCGCCCTCGGAGCGGCCGATCCAGTTGCGCTGCTGCAGCTTGATGGCCTCCGGCCAGTCCAGCTCCTCCAGGTCCTCCAGCAGTCGGTCGGCGTACGCGGTGATGCGCATGTTCCACTGGCGCAGCTTGGCCTTGAAGACGGGGAAGTTCCCGCGCTCGGAGCGGCCGTCGGCGGTGACCTCCTCGTTCGCCAGGACGGTGCCCAGGCCGGGGCACCAGTTGACGGGCGCGTCGGAGGCGTAGGCCAGGCGGAACTCGCCCAGGACGTCGGCGCGCTCGGCGACGCTCAGCTCGTTCCACGCGCGCGTGGTGCCCGGGACGCCGCGCTCACCGGACTCGAACTGGGCGATCAGTTCGGCGATCGGACGGGCCTTGCGCGCCTCGTCGTCGTACCACGAGTTGAAGATCTGCAGGAAGATCCACTGCGTCCACTTGTAGTAGTCCGGGTCGATCGTGGCGAACGACCGGCGCTTGTCGTGGCCCAGGCCCAGCCGGCGCAGCTGGACCTTCATGTTCTCCATGTTGGCCTCGGTGGACACGCGCGGGTGCGTGCCGGTCTGCACGGCGTACTGCTCGGCGGGCAGGCCGAAGGCGTCGAAGCCCAGGGTGTGCAGGACGTTGTGGCCGGTCATGCGCTGGAACCGGGCGAACACATCGGTGGCGATGTAGCCCAGGGGGTGACCGACGTGCAGACCCGCACCGGAGGGGTACGGGAACATGTCCATGATGAACTTCTTGGGCCTGGCGGCCAGCTCCGGGTCGCCGGCCAGGTCGCCCTTCGGGTTCGGCGCCTCGTAGGTGCCGTCGGCGTCCCAGAAGTCCTGCCAGCGTGCCTCGATCTCGGCCGCCATGGCAGCCGTGTAGCGGTGCGGCGCGGTCTCCGCCGATACGGCAGCGGCGACAGCGGGGTTCGTCTCGCTCATGATCCTCAAAGCTCCATCGATCGTCTCTGCCGGCGGAAATGAAAAAGCCCCTCGCACAGGAGGGGACGCCGCGCCGATTCCGACCATCCGTTACGTCCGGCGGTCGGGACTGATCAGCGCGGCCCGCTAAGCAGAAGGCGTACGGCACGCATGGCGTCAGGGTACCCCAGCGCCCGAGCGCACCGCGACGGGCTTCCCGGCGGCACGCTCGGTAGCGGACCGCAGTGAACCCAACACGGGACCCAGCCGTACTCAGTCACCGACGGTCGAGTTGTGAAGGCCACGAAAGGCTGAACAAGGTTCAAATGTTACTTCGCGTAACGACAGCTAATCGGACATCGCTACCCACCCCGTTGCCCTTTGATAACAACGCAATAACTCAAACCACGTACTGCCCGGTTTGGAGCCCCTTAGAGTGCGGCAGCGGGACCGCCTTCCCGAAACTGTTCGGAGTTGCCCCCATGAACCCTCCTCGTAGTAACAGCTCGCTCCCCAAGCCGGGCCGCTCGGCCTACGGCATGGGGACGGCTGTCGTACTGCTGCTGATACCAGTGATCGTGCTCGCCGGCGGAAACGCAGTCCGTGACTTCCTCAACTTCGGAGCGGGCGTCCTCTCGCTCGTCTCGCTCAGCTGCTCGGTGATCTGGGGGCTCGTCGCCCAGGACCGGATCTTCCTCAACATCCGCCAGCGGCTCGTCGCCCAGGCCGTGCACCGGACGACCGCAGTCGCCTCGATCGCGTTCCTCCTGGTGCACATCACCGTCAAACTGGCACTCGACCACACCGTGCTGATCGCCGCACTGATCCCCTTCAGCCTCGGCGTCAGCGGCTCCGCCGGACTCATCGGCCTCGGCTCTCTGGCCGGTCTGCTCATGATCTTCGTGGGGGTGACCGGCGCGTTGCGCGGCGCCTTCGCGTCCCCGGCGCCCGTCGCGGCCCGCTGGCGGGCGATGCACATGCTGGCCTACCCGTCCTGGTGCGCCGCGCTGATCCACGGCCTGTACGCGGGACGCGCGGCGAAGCCCTTCTTCACGGTGTCGTACGAGCTCTGCCTGCTCGGCGTCATGGCGGCACTGGCCCTGCGCGCGGCGCCTCGCCCGGTCAAGCGGAAGGTGGCCGACCGGATCTTCGCCATCGTCGGAACCGACGACAGGCCCGGACGCGACGGGCTGGACGCCAGCCGCGCCCGCAACGCGGAGGCGGCTGCCGCCATGGCGGGCTTCGGAGCGCGCTCAGCGGGCCGCGCCGGCGCCGACAGCGGACTGATCCCCCAGCAGCCCTCCGCGCCGCTCTACGACGCCCCTCCGGCCCGCACCATGACCCCCGAGCCCGGAAACGGCTTCGCGGCCGCCTACCGCGCCATGTCGGCCACCCCGCGCGCCCAGGGCCCGGTCACGCCCGACCCGACGCAGCGCACGAACCCGCCGATGGACATGCAGCCCACGCAGGCGATGCCGCGGATGGACGGCGCCGACAGCACCTCGGGCAGCTGGCCGATCCCCTCCCCGCCGCCCGTCGGCGAGGCGCCCCCCTCCGCGTACGACCCGCTTCAGGACACCGGATACAACATCCCGGCCTATGGCAATTCCGGCTACAACGGGTACGGCGGGGGTGAGATGTACGACACGAGTGAGACGAACAGCCCCTACGGCACGTACAACACGAACAACACGTACAACAGCGGTCCCGCCACTGAGACGTTGCCCGGCGCCTACGACACGCCGAGTACCGGCGAACCCTGGAACGCGCCTTCCGGAGGCTTTTAGTGAACGAGGCCCTGCCCGACGTCCCAGAAGTCCGCGTGGTCGGACTTCCGCAGCTCACGTCGGGCTTCGACCTTGTCGAGAGACTCGACCTGCCCATGCACCTCAAGGTGCACGGCCCGCTCGAGCCGATGGGCGGCGAACAGCTCGCACAGCTGGCCGAGCAGATCTCCTTGAAGGGGCGCGGGGGCGCCGGCTTCCCCTTCCACAAGAAACTGCGGTCGGTCGCCGAGTCGGCGATCCGCCGCGGCATCCGGCCGGTGGTCGTCGTCAACGGCAGCGAGGACGAGCCGGCCTGCCGCAAGGACACGGTGCTGATCAACCGTGCCCCGCACCTGATCCTGGACGGTGCCCTGCTGGTCGCCGAGGCCCTCGGCGCGCGGACGCTCGTGGTCGGCGTGACCCGGGCCTCCACCGAGCGCTCGATGGAGCAGGCGCTGGCCGAGCGCGGGCTGAGCGACCGGCGCGGCGCGCCCATACGCGCGCGCGTGCAGCGCAATCCGGTGCGGATGGTCACCGGCGCCGCCGCGTCGCTGATCCGCTCCATCGACGGCGGCCCGGCCATCCCGCCGGGCCGCAAGACCAGCGCCTCGCAGAGCGGCGTCGGCGGCGCGCCCACGCTGCTGTCGAACGCCGAGACGTTCGCCCAGCTGGCGATCGCCGCGCGCATCGGCGCCGAGCGCTACTGCAACACCGGTCTGTACGAGGAGCCGGGCACCGTCATGCTCACCGTCTCGGGCGCGGTCAACCGCCCCATGGTGATCGAGGTACCCACGGGTGTGCCGCTGCGGTACGTGCTCCAGCTTGCCGGTGCCCCGCCGGCCCCGCAGGGCGTCCTGACCGGCGGCTACCACGGCAAGTGGATCGACGCCGCGACGGTCAACGAGGCGATCGTCTCGCGCAACTCCCTCGACGCGGTCGGCGGCTCGCTCGGCGCCGGCGCGATCCTGCCCATCAGCCAGGAGACCTGCCCGCTGGGTGAGTCCCTGCAGGTGGCCAAGTGGCTGGCCGAGGAGAGCGCGGGCCAGTGCGGGCCCTGCTACCTCGGTCTGCCCGCCGCTGCCCGCGGCATGGAGGACATCCTGAACGGCGGCGGTCCGGCCGCCCTGGAAGCCCTGAAGCAGGTCGCCAAGGCCGTGAAGAGGCGCGGTGCGTGCTCGCACCCGGACGGCTCGGCGATGTTCCTGGAATCGACCATCAAGGCCTTCACCGACGACCTGGCCGCCCATGTCCTCGGCAACGGCTGCGGCAGGCCCGTGGAGGGCGTGCTGCCGCTCTTCGAGGGCGGCAGGGCACCCACGGGCATCGCGGGCGGTGGCCAGGCCGAGCCCGAGGCGGGTGCCAGCCGGCAGAAGATCTTCGTCGACTGGACGCTGTGCCGCGGCCACGGCCTGTGCGCGGACATCCTCCCGGAGGTCTTCGAACTGGGCGCCGACGGCTTCCCCACGGTCGCCCAGGCGCCCGTGCCCCGGTACGCGGAGGCGAAGGCGCTGCGGGCCGTGCGCCGCTGCCCGGCGCTCGCGCTGCGGATCGAGGAGGACACCCGCTCCGGCGCGCCCGCGCGCAACAACCTGCCGGTGCTGTCGCAGGGCCGCGGACGCCGCGCCCTCGGCCGCTGAACCACGGACCACGGGCCACCCCGGGCGCGGTGGCCCGTGGCATCCTCGACGCCCTGAACGGGCCCCGCACACGCCGAAGGCGGTCCATCCGATCGGATGGACCGCCTTCAAGTCTTGTGGAGCTAAGGAGAATTGAACTCCTGACCTCCTGCATGCCATGCAGGCGCTCTACCAACTGAGCTATAGCCCCTCGCGGCCACGCGGCGGAGCCGCATGTTGACCGTGTCGCCCGGTTTCCCCGGCGGCGACGCCAACATTACACGGTCCACCGGGTGGAACACCAAATCGTTTCCGTCCGTGCGGTTACGGGCCCACCCGCACGGATACACGGGCTGACGCCGCTCCCGGACGGCCGACGTCACCGGTCCGGGCCAGCGTCCGCCCGTCAGGCCGTGGCGAACGAATAGAAGCGTTTGAGCGTGCAGTGCTCGTCCAGGAGGCGGCCGTAGATCGGCTCCCCTTCCAGTTCCCGATAGGTCTCGATCGGGTCGCCTTTTATGATCAGCGCCCGCGCGCATTCCTCGCACCAGTACTGATAGTCCGGATTGACCGGTTCCATGTCGCGGACGATCGGCGTGCCACTGCCGCACCAGTCGCACTTCCGCCTGTGTGCACCCATCAATCAGCTCCAACTGTGGCCGCAGGCCGTGCACACGTAGGAGATGCCGCCGTTGTCGCCGAGGACCTGTGCGACGTGGGACGAGCCGCAGGAAGGGCAGTCGAGGAGGGTGGCTATCCGACGTGTCACCGCAACTGCGAGGAGATCGTGGACCTCCCCGCGGATGCTCGCAGGCATCGCTACTCCCTCCCGTCGGGCCGCGCCCCCTTCCGGCCGTTTGATTCTGCCACGGCCGGGCCAATACGGTCAGCGACGCATTCGTACCAGTCCGGACACGGCGCCCAGCGTGGCCGTCGCGGCCAGCGCGTCCATGTACACGAGGGGCGCATCCGAAGAGGTATACGCCCCGGGGGCCCCAAGTGACTCAAGCCCATTCGAGAAGAATCGGCCCGAGGACCGCGAGCCCCGGCCGGCGGGCCGAGCCGGGTGACGCAGCTCCCGCGGGGCAGCGCCGGAGCGACAGTGGGCAGTCCTCCCCGGGCCGCGCACGAGCGCCCGGTGGGCAGCGGGCCGGCAGCTCCGGGGCGGGCAGATCGCGACCGGGCGCCCGTTGCAGGGACCGGCGCCAAGCACCCTCGTTCGCGCCCCATCGTGAAGTGACGCGGCATCAGGACGAGCGCATGCGGGGGCATCGCGGCCGAACCAGCCGCCGGCACGAGGCCGAAGGCGAGCAACTCCCCCGCGTCCCCGGCCAGTCCGCAGCAGGCGAAGCAGCCCCGCACATCCCGTCCCGACGATGCCCGAGCGCCGGATCGTGGTGTGAGGTGAAACACAGGGCACGAAAAAATCCCGCCCACTGGACGGGATTCTCTATCGATCTTCGATGACTCGAAGTGTCGATCCGTGGAGCTAAGGAGAATTGAACTCCTGACCTCCTGCATGCCATGCAGGCGCTCTACCAACTGAGCTATAGCCCCTTGTGTTCTTCCCGCCCGGCGGGGCGAACAAGAAGAACTTTAGCCTGTGAGCTGCCGGAAAGTGAAATCCGGGCCCCGGTGGCGGTGAGGAGGCGTCAGTCGTCGTCGCCGAGGACCGGCTCCGGCAGCGTGCCCGCGTTGTGCTCCAGAAGGCGCCAGCCGCGTACGCCTTCGCCGAGCACGGACCAGCAGCAGTTGGAGAGACCGCCGAGGCTCTCCCAGTGGCGGGCTTCGAGGCCCAGCAGCCGGCCGATGGTGGTGCGGATCGTGCCGCCGTGGCTGACCACCACAAGAGTGCCGTCCTCGGGGAGCTTCTCGGCGTGCCGCAGGACGACCGGGGCGGCGCGATCGGCCACCTCGGTCTCCAGTTCGCCACCACCGCGGCGGACGGGCTCACCGCGCTTCCAGGCGGCGTACTCCTCGCCGTACCGGACGATGATCTCCTCGTGGGTCAGCCCCTGCCAGACGCCCGCGTAGGTCTCGCGCAGAGCCTCGTCCAGGGTGACCTCGAGGCCGGTGAGCGCGGCCAGCTCGGCGGCCGTGTGGGCGGCGCGCTTGAGGTCGGAGGCGACGATGGCGTGCGGCTTGAGGGACGCCAGCAGACGGGCGGAGCGGCGGGCCTGGCCGATGCCGGTCTCGGTCAGCTCGACGTCCGTGGAGCCCTGGAAGCGGCGCTCCACGTTCCACGGCGTCTGGCCGTGCCGCCACAGAATGACCCGGCGGCCCCGGCCTTTCTCGCCGGTGCCGGCGCCCCGGGCCGTCACCGCAGCTCCCCGCCCAGATCGGCATTGAGCTCGGCGGCGTCCTCGGCGGCCCGTAGCCGGGCGTGCTCGGCGGCCTTGCCCCGGGTGGCCTTGGCGTCCGCGGGCAGCTCGAGCTCGGGGCAGTCCTTCCACAACCGCTCCAGGGCGTAGAAGACGCGCTCCTCGCTGTGCTGGACGTGCACCACGATGTCGACGTAGTCCAGCAGCACCCAGCGGGCCTCGCGGTCGCCCTCCCGGCGCACCGGTTTGGCGCCGAGCTCCTTGTTCAGCCGCTCCTCGATCTCGTCGACGATCGACTTGACCTGGCGGTCGTTGGGCGCGGACGCGAGCAGGAACGCGTCCGTGATCGACAGCACGTCGCTGACGTCGTAGGCGATGATGTCGTGCGCGAGCTTGTCGGCGGCCGCCTGGGCGGCGGTGGTGATGAGCTCGAGAGAACGGTCCGTTGCGGTCACTACGAGGCTTTCCTTCGGCGGTCAGTGATACCTCAAGGGTCTCACGGACCGCTGACGACACCCCACGTGATTAACGGAGCACACCCCCGCCCTCCGGGGGTGTGGCCCGCGTCACGAGGACGGCTTGTAGTCCTGGCCGAGGACGACCGAGACGTCGGCGCTGCCGGCGATCTTGCCCTTCTTGACGGAGCTGGTCGGCAGACCCAGAGTCTTGGCGACCTCGATCGCGTTCTCCTTGTCGCCGTCGTCGGCGTAGATGATCTGGGAGGCGACCTGGGCGGTGCCGGTGCCGGCGTCGAGGAAGGTGTAACCGCCGTTGACGAGGACGACCCGCGCCTGCTCGGCCGACGACTTGGAACCGGTGGCGTTCTTGATGCCGACCCGGACGGCGTCCCCGGCCTGGGGGCTCTTCACGGTGCCGCCGAGCAAGGTCTTCACCACCGTGTCAGTGGCCTTCTCGCCGATCGAGCCGTCGGACTGGACCGGGAGCAGTTCGGTTTTGTAGTCGCCGTCCTTGGCGTGCTCGGCGAGTTTGGCGAGGAAGGTGCCGAGGTCCTTGTCGTTCAGGGACGGGTCGAGGATCTGAGCGAGCGTCTGCACGGTGATCGTCGCGGCCTGCGGGTCCGAGGACAGCTTGCGCAGCACGCCCTGCATGACCTGCCCGAACCGTGCCAGCTGGGCGTCCTGGGACTCGCCCGGACCGCGGTAGGTGGCGTAGGCGACGGCCATCTTGCCGCTGAGGGTCTGGTCCTCCCCCTTGTGCACGAGGGGGGCGCCACCCTTCTTCTTGGCGTCGGGGTCGGGGACGTCCGTGTCGGTGGTGACCTCGATGTTGCCGACGAGCTCGACGAGGTTGTTCAGGTACGGAGTGTCCAGGCGCCAGGTGCCCTCGATCTTGGTGCCCAGGACCGAGTCGATGGCATCGCCGGTGCCGGAGGAGCCGTCGTCGGCGACCGACTTGGCGAGGGTGGTCGTGCTCCCGTCGTCCGAGGTCAGCGCAAGGGAGTTGGGCAGCAGGACGGTGGCGCCCTGCTTGATGGTGGTGTTGCTGACGAGCAGCGCGGTCGAGGTGCCGCCGCCCTTGGTGTTGTGCAGATGGACGACGATGACGTCCCGGTTCTGGGCGCCGGCGGCCGGCGTCGTGCTGCCGGACTTGTGGTCCGAGGAGGTACCGGGCAGCTTGCCCGCGTACCAGAGATAGCCGACGCCGCCGACGGCCACCAGGGCGAGGACCACGACGAGGCCGACGATCCGGCTGCGCGCCCGGCGCCTGGCCTCCTCGCGGCGCTCCGTGCGGTTCTCGGTGAACTTCAGCCAGTCGATGACGTCTTCGGAGTTGCCGTCCGGCTCCTCGACGAAGGCGAACTGCTCGGTGTGGTAGTCACGGTCACCGCGCTGCTGCATCCGAGGCGGGGTGTCCCCTCGGCCGTCCGGGCCGCCACTGAAACCGGCGGGGCCGTCCGTGTGCCCGGATCCACGCTCGTCCGGACCCGTCTGCTGCGGGATGTAGGCGGTCTGTTCCGTGACACGCGGCTGCTGCCCGCTCGCGGCGGTCTGCCCGTAGGGGTCGTAGCCGGGGGCGGTGTTCCCGTACGGGGCATAGGGGTCGTACGAGGGGGCGGACGGCTGCCTGCCGGTTTGCTGGGGCGGCACGGGTCGCTGCCGGCCGGTTTGCTGCGGCGGCACCTGCTGCTGCCGGCCCGTTTGGTACGGCTCCCGGGGCTGCTGCTGCGGACCGGTCCCGTACGGGTCGTAGCTGTAGCCCTGGGGCTGCCGGGGCTGCTGCTGCGTGCCGTAAGGGTCGTATCCCTGCTGGGTCCGCTGGGCAGGGACCTGCTGGTACACAGGCTGCCCGAACTCGTCGTAGCCGACGAGTTCATACTGGTCGCCGCCCGCGTACCCGTCGTATCGGTCGTTCACCGGTGCCCCTATCAGCTCACTCGCCGCGGTACAGCTGCCGCTTGTCGATGTAGCGCACCACACCGTCCGGCACCAGATACCAGACGGGTTCGCCCTGGGCGACTCTCGCACGGCAGTCTGTGGAGGAGATGGCGAGAGCGGGAACTTCGATGAGTGACACACCGCCCGCGGGCAGGCCCGGGTCGGTCAGGGTGTGACCAGGGCGGGTGACGCCGATGAAGTGCGCCAGGGAGAACAACTCGTCCGTGTGGCGCCAGGTGAGGATCTGGCTCAACGCGTCGGCACCGGTGATGAAGAAGAGGTCGGTGTCGGGATTGAGGGCCTTCAGATCGCGCAGGGTGTCCGTGGTGTAGGTGGGACCGCCGCGGTCGATGTCGATCCGGCTGACCGAGAACTGGGGGTTCTCGGCCGTGGCGATAACCGTCATGAGATAGCGGTCCTCGGCCTCGGAGACCTTGCGGTCGGTCTTCTGCCACGGCTGTCCCGTGGGTACGAACACCACCTCGTCGAGGTGGAACTGCGCGACGACCTCACTGGCCGCGACGAGGTGCCCGTGGTGGATCGGATCGAACGTCCCGCCCATGACGCCCAGGCGGCGTTTGCCCGGGTTCGACGGCCCGCTTCCGGGTCCGAATCCCGGGCCATTCGCCGGACCGGTGGGCATGTGCTGCTCTCCCATGCGTGCAGACCCTACCGGCCCGGCCGACGGAACCCGGCCGACGGTCCCCCACGGACGGCCCGGACCAGGCGTTTTGCCGGACTCAGCGGTCGCGGTTGAAGCGCGTGGTGATCCACAGCAGCAGGAGCAGGATGACAAAGGCCCCTCCGCCGGTCATGAACGGGCTGATGCTGGCGTGGCGTTCGCCTTCGCCCTCGGCGAGGGTGGCCAACTGGGCAGCGGTGCTGTGGAAGCTCATCTTCGGCAGTACCTATCCGGTGTGGGCGGGATAAAGACGTCAGTTCATCGTATGCGGGCGCCTGCGCGCCGATCACGCCGACTCCGCCATCGGGGCAGCCGGTTGCCCGGCCGGTCACGCAGCGGGCCGTGCGGCTGCAGAGCCGTCGCGTTCGTCACTGGTCCTTGCGCTTGTAGCCCCGCAGCAGGAACCACGCGGTCAGGGCCGTGCCGAAGACCATCACGATCAGCACGACGCGGAGCAGATTGCCCGGGCCCTGCCGGTCGGCGGCCACCGCGGCCTCGGTGAGCCAGGCGGCGGAAATGTGCTCCATGGGATCGCTCCTAACAGTGTGCTGCCCTGCCACCGTATCTCCGCCTAGGCTGGACTCCGCTTCGGGGGCACATCGGGCGTCGCACACCGCGCAGCCATCACTCGAGCGGTGGCCCGATGATCAATCGCACAGTGGTCACCAGACACATGGGGGAACACATGTCCGACGTCGGCCATGAGCACAACGGGCACGAGCACGTGCCGAGCAGGCAGCGCAGGCGTTTCCCGGGGATCTCCTCGCGCGCGTACGAACACCCGGCGGACCGTTCGGCCCTGGTGGCCCTGCGCAGGCTCAGCGGCTTCGACACGGTCTTCAAGGCACTCAGCGGTCTGCTGCCCGAGCGCAGCCTGCGACTGCTGTTCCTGTCCGACTCGGTGCGGGTCTCGGACGCGCAGTTCGCCCATCTCAACGACATGCTGCGGGACGCCTGTTACATCCTGGACCTGGAGAAGGTTCCGCCGATGTACGTCACCCAGGACCCGCAGCCGAACGCGATGTGCATCGGCCTGGACGAGCCGATCATCGTCGTGACCACCGGGCTCGTGGAGCTGCTCGACGAGGAGGAGATGCGGGCGGTCGTCGGGCACGAGGTCGGGCACGCGCTGTCCGGCCACTCGGTCTACCGGACCATCCTGCTGTTCCTCACCACCCTCGCGATCCGGGTCGCCTGGATCCCGTTGGGCAACCTCGCGATCATGGCGATCGTGACCGCGCTGCGGGAGTGGTTCCGCAAGTCGGAGCTGTCGGCCGATCGAGCCGGACTGCTGGTCGGGCAGGATCTGCAGGCCTCGATGCGGGGGCTGATGAAGATAGCGGGCGGTAACCACCTGCACGAGATGAACGTGGACGCCTTTCTCGAGCAGGCCGAGGAGTACGACGCCGGAGGCGATCTGCGCGACTCGGTGCTCAAGATCCTCAACGTGCTGCCGCGCAGCCACCCCTTCACCACGGTCCGCGCGGCCGAGCTGAAGAAGTGGGCCGCCTCCCGCGATCACCAGCGGATCATGGACGGCCACTACCAGCGACGCGACGAGGACAAGGACACGTCCGTCTCGGGCTCCTTCCGGGAGTCGGCGGCCAGCTACGCGAACGACGTGAAGGAGTCCAAGGACCCGCTGATGAAGCTGGTCAGCGACCTCGCGGGCGGCGCGGGCGACTTCGGCGGCCGGGTACGGCGCGGCTTCGCCGGCTTCACGAGCAACGCCCCCAAGGACGCCCCGAACGAGCCGCAGGACGCCCACCCGGACGACGAGGCCCCCGAGGAGGGCAGCACGGGAGAGAAGGGCGACGCCTGACCGGACGGCACCGCCGAGCCCATCCGGGCCTCGCCCGGGGGACGGTCCTCCTGGGCCCGGCCCGGGGCCAGGGGCTACGGCGCGGGCCGGAGCCGCGGCGATCAGGAACACCTGGTGGCGACGCCGGCGCAAAGCGCTGCCGGGCCGCCTCGACCCGGCCGGCTGGTCCCCTGGCCCCGCCCTTGGGCCAGGAAGCCACGGCTCGGGCCAGGAACGCCCGGCGGCGACGATCCGTCCGCACACAATCCCGGCGGGGCCGAAGCGGCCCGCCGGGCTGACCCCTGGCCTGTCCCGGGCCAAGAGGCCACGGCTCAGGCAAGAACCGTTCCTGGGCAGTGAGCGGGAGCGAGCCCGTGCACTGGCACGCCCCGAACGGTCTTGGGCGTACTGGTCGTCCGCTTTTCGCTTTCGGTTGGCGACACGGATCCTGTCCGTGGTCCGGTCCCGCAAGGGCGGAGTCCCTCACGACCTGGCCATATGGATGCGGCCAGAGGCGACGGGGACGCCCTGAACCATCTCTCTGGTGGAGCAGGGGCCCCGCACGCCGGCACCGCACCCGGCTTCCCAAATCGCACAAGGACCCTAGCCCGCCCCATCCAGGGCACTACAAGCCCTGCGAGCCGACCATCACACGATCTAGCTAAATCACCCTCATGCACACTCCACAGCGAGCAATCGCCAATCCCTGGCAACGACGCTCCCGCCCGCGCACAGCCCTGCCCGGGGCCAGGAGCCATGGCTCAGACCAAGAAACCCCCTGACGCGCTCCCGCCCGCGCCTGGGCCCTCGTGCCCGGCCGCCTCGACCCCGGCGGGTTCGCCCCGTGGCCCCCGCCCGGGCAACCGCCCCCTGGCCCCGTCGGGAGCCAGGAAGCCTCGGCCCAGGGCAGGAGATCCCTGGCGGCGACGCTCCGTCGCGCACAAGCCCTTCCCGGGCCGCCACGGTCCGTTCGACGGGTGCGCCGGGCCCGCGGGACCGGTATGGCTTACGGAGGGTCCGCCATGGGCCCCGCCTCCCGGAAGTCATCGGATGCCTCCACCGCGGCCCGGAAGCCCAGGCCGCGCCCCTCCGCTAGACCTTCGGCTGTGCGCTCGCCGCGAGGGTGCCGCACAGGGCCGTGGCGCTGCCCGTCGCGTAGGGGTTGGTGCCGGGCGGGCCGCCCCCCTTGGCCGTCTGGCCCGCGAGCAGTGGCTGGAGGTGGTCGGCGGCGTCCTGGGCGCAGGCGAGCGGACCGGCCTGGACGTAGGAGACCACCAGCACCGCCTGGTGCATACGGAGGTCGTCGCGGTCGAAGCGGAAGGTCATCTCGCGCCGCACGGTGAACAGCGAGGCCCGAGCCTTCGCGTCACCGCCGGTGGGCTTCAGCGCGTACACCAGGGTGTGATCGGCGCTGACCTCGATCGTGTCGGAGTTGATCTCCGCCGCCTGCATGGTGCCCTGGACGCGGATGTTGCGTCCTGCCAGCTGGGCATGTGTCGGGTCGAAGCGGATCAGCCAGCCGGTGGCCGCGTGCCGCCCGTCCGTCGCCGGGTGGACGAAACTCTGGTCGAACTGGTCGAGCTGCTGGGGGTCGAGCAGGACCCGGACGGAGCGCACGGCGCCGCCGGTGAGGACGGCGGGGTCGAGCGAGGACTCGACGAGGTAGTCCTTCGCGGTGGTCAGCGCGGCCACGACCTGGCTCTCGGAGAAGTGCGCGGTGCGCCGGGCGGCGGGAAGGGTGATGCCCTCGGCGCCGACGCGGAACTGGGCGGCGGGGCTGTGCGCGAAGAGCGCCTCCGCGTCGGGGGAGCCGGGGACGGCGGACTGGGGGGCGAGCGGGATCACCGTCATATGCAGCGGCTCGGCGGCCTGCACCCTGGGGGCCGGGTACGGGTGGCGTACACCCATGTAGACGGCGGTGCCGAAGGCGACGGCTATCAGCAGGACGAGGAGCAGCGCCTGCCGGGACAGGCCCCGGTGCAGCGCCGGGCGGCGCCGTACGGCCGGGGCGTGGTCGGCCATCCGCTCCCGCGCCGAGTACTCCTGGAGGCGGGCAGCCCGCACAAACGATTCGTCGAACACGACGGATCGGTACTCGTCCTCGCCACCACCGGGAGCGCCCTCGGGTGTCCCCTCAGGTGGGTCTCCAGGCCCGCCCATATCTTCAGAGTAGGTCTCCGGGAGCTCAGGTAAACGCCCTGGTACACGACAAGTTCTGACAGGTTCTCACCAGGTTTTCGAACGAAAGTCGAACACCGTTGTCCGGGGCGTCAGGGCGTCCGGGGAACCGCTGAGAACGCCGGGGGCGAGGGGTCCACGGAGGCCGAGGGAGCCGTGGCGGCGCTCGACTCCTGGCCCTGCTTCACACCGGTCGTGGCAGGGGGTGGGATCTGCTCCTGGCGGCCCGAGGACGCGCCCCGGTACACCGCGCTGAAGGCCAGGGCGACCATGCCTATGCCCATCACGAGGGCGAGCATCCAGGCGACCGGGCGATGCCAGCGTGCACCCTTGCCGTATCGCCTGCCGTACAGCCCCAGCGCGCCGTGGCGGCCCTCGAGGATCTCCGCGTCGTCCAGGTCGTCCAGATCCGGGCCGCGACCGAAGCCGTCGTCGGGGCCGAATCCGTCCTCATAGCGCTCGTCGTCGCCGCGAGCGCCCCTGGCGTGCGCCCGGCGTGCCTCGGCCTCCTGGGCCTCGGCGCGGGCCTGGGCGGCGGCGAGGAGTCTCTCCACGGCCGTGGGCTCGTGGACCGCGGCCGACCGGACGAAGGCCTCGTCGAAGACCACGGAGGCGAACTCTTCGTCCATACCTCCGCGGTCGCGGTCGTCGTCGGGCTCCCGGCCGTCGTCGAACGGCGTGCCCCCCACGTCCTCCGGCACGGATCCAGAGTAGACCTGGGGGGTCAATTTGGGCAGACGGTAAGGAAATTCATCCGCCTGCCGAGACGCGTTCACAGGTGGGTGCCAGGGAACGCGGGCTGACGCAGGACTGAGCGCCCGCTCAGCGCCGTACGTGCCCGTCGCCGGTGACGATGTACTTGGTGCTGGTCAGCTCGGGCAGGCCCATCGGTCCCCGCGCGTGCAGCTTCTGGGTGGAGATGCCGATCTCCGCGCCGAAGCCGAACTGCCCGCCGTCCGTGAAGCGCGTCGAGGCGTTCACGGCGACCGTGGTCGAATCGACCAACTGGGTGAAACGACGAGCGGCCTGCTGCGAGGTGGTCACAATCGCCTCGGTGTGGCCGGAGCTCCACAGCCGGATGTGCTGCACGGCCCGGTCCAGGGAGTCCACGACCGCGGCGGCGATGTCGTACGAGAGGTACTCGGTGTCCCAGTCCTCGGGCGTGGCCTCCACCACCGTCGCCCGGGAGTCCTTGGCGTAGGCCATCACCCGCTCGTCGGCGTGCACGGTGACCCCGGCGTCCGCGAGGGCGTCCAGGGCGCGCGGCAGGAACTGGGCCGCGATGTCCTGGTGGACGAGGAGCGTCTCGGCGGCGTTGCACACGCTCACCCGCTGGGCCTTGGAGTTGATCAGGATGTCGATCGCCATGTCGATGTCGGCGCGGGCGTCGACATAGACATGGCAGTTGCCGGTGCCGGTCTCGATCACTGGGACCGTGGACTCCTCCACGACCGTGCGGATCAGGGACGCGCCGCCGCGCGGGATGAGCACGTCGACCAGGCCGCGGGCGCGCATCAGTTCGCGGACCGACTCACGGCCCTCGCCCGGGACGAGCTGGACCGCGTCGGCGGGCAGCCCGGCGCCGCCCACGGCGTCGCGCAGGACCCGTACCAGGGCGGTGTTCGACTCGTACGCGGAGGAGGAGCCGCGCAGCAGGACCGCGTTCCCGGACTTCAGGCACAGCGCGGCGGCGTCCACGGTCACGTTCGGCCGGGCCTCGTAGATGATCCCCACGACGCCGAGCGGCACCCGTACCTGGCGCAGGTCGATGCCGTTGGGGAGGGTCGAACCGCGCACGACCTCGCCGACCGGGTCGGGCAGGGCGGCCACGTCCCGGACGTCGGAGGCGATGGCCCGGATCCGCTCGGGCGTGAGCGTGAGCCGGTCGATGATCGCCTCGCTGGTGCCGGCCTCACGGGCCTTGGCGATGTCCTCGGCGTTGGCCTCGACGATCTCGCTCGTACGGACCTCCAGCGCGTCCGCGACGGCGAGCAGCGCGTCGTCCTTCTCGGCCCGCGGCAGCGGCGCGAGGTCGGCGGCGGCCGCCTGGGCTCGATAGGCCGCCCGGGCGACCGGGGACATGGAGTCGTACGGCGAGAGCGTGGTCATGAAGGAAGGGTAGTGCGCCGGACGTACCGTCCACGGCTCGTCCCACACACCGAGACACCCTCAAAACGGGTGAACACCGACCGGTGTCGCCGGTGGCGGTCCGTACCCTTCGGCGACGCGCTGGTGGTAGGTCTCGCGGTCGATGACCTCGAGGCCGACGATCTCCCAGGGCGGCAGCCCCGCACTCTGCCGGTGCTCGCCCCACAGGCGCAGGGCGACCGCGGCGGCGTCGTGCAGGTCCCGGGCCTCCTCCCAGTACCGGATCTCCGCGTGGTCGCCCGCGTAGCGGCTGGTCAGCAGGAACGGGTGGTCGTGGGCGAGCTGCTCGAGCGCGCGCCGGACCTCCTTCAGCGGGGCCTCCTCGCCCGAGACGCTGAGGGTGACGTGCCACAGCCGGGGCAGGTCGCCCGGCTCCCCGTAGGCGTCCTGGGCCCCGACGCCGATCAGGGTTCGCTCCTCCCCGGTCGCGCGGGGAGCGGCGCCGTCATGAGAGCCACCGGAGGTGCCGCGACCGCGGAACGCCGCCACCCCAGGGCGCACTCGTCTCACGACGGCCTCCTTACGCAGTACTCGTGCGGAATGTGTCCCCAAAACGCATCCCCGAGACAAAGTGGAGCAGGCCGCACGGCTCCATGGGGCGGTTTTACGGAACGTCCCCCACCGGAAGACCCCGGCGCTCGGGCCTTTTCGGCCCGTTACGGGTGCAGGACGACCAGGTCGTCCCGATGCACGACCTCGCGTTCGTACGCGGGTCCCAGATCGCGCGCCAGTTCCCGTGTCGAGCGGCCGATCAGCCGGGGGATCTCCTTGGCGTCGAAGTTGACGAGCCCGCGTGCCACCGCCCGCCCCTCGCTGTCGCGCAGTTCCACGGGGTCCCCCGCGACGAAGTCGCCCTCGACGGCCGCGATACCGGCGGGCAGCAGCGACTTGCGGCGTTCGACGACCGCGCGCACGGCCCCGTCGTCGAGGGTGAGCGAGCCCTGCGGGGTGGAGGCGTGCTGAAGCCACAGCAGCCGGTCGGCGGAGCGCTTGCCGGTGGGGTGGAAGTAGGTGCCGGTGTCCCGGCCCGCGAGGGCGTCGGCGGCGTGCACGGCGGAGGTGAGCACCACGGGGATGCCGGCGGCGGCCGCGATCCGGGCCGCCTCGACCTTGGTGACCATGCCGCCGGTGCCGACGCCGGCCTTGCCCGCGCTGCCGATCTCCACGTGCGCGAGGTCCTCGGGGCCCCGCACCTCCGCTATCCGCGAGGTGCCGGGTCTGCTCGGGTCCCCGTCGTAGACCCCGTCCACGTCCGACAGCAGGACCAGCAGATCGGCGTGGACCAGGTGGGCGACGAGCGCGGCGAGGCGGTCGTTGTCGCCGAAGCGGATCTCGTCCGTGGCCACCGTGTCGTTCTCGTTGACGACGGGCAGCGCGCCCATCGCCAGGAGCTTGTCGAGGGTGCGGGAGGCATTGCGGTGGTGGGCGCGGCGACTGGTGTCGTCGGAGGTGAGCAGCACCTGTCCGACCCGGATGCCGTGGCGGGCGCAGGAGGCGGTGTAGCGGGCCACCAGCAGGCCCTGGCCGACGCTGGCCGCGGCCTGCTGACGGGCCAGGTCACGGGGGCGGCGGCGCAGACCGAGGGGAGCGAGACCGGCGGCGATGGCACCGGAGGAGACGAGGACGATCTCCCTCTCTCCCCCGCTGCGGTGCTTGGCGAGCACATCGATGAGGGCGTCGACGCGGTCGGCGTCGAGCCCGCCCGTCGCCGTGGTCAGCGAGGAGGAGCCCACCTTGACGACGATCCGATGGGCCTGTGCCACGGCCTGCCTTGCCCCTGCCACCTGCTGTGCTTCCCCTCACACGTTCCGGCTCCCCGCCCGGCAATCTACGCGAAGGGGCACGGGTGCCGCGCACCGGTCCAGCAGGCGGACCGGCCTCCCGCGACGAGTGGTTCACGATCCGGGCACGGCGGAGACAGGTGCGTTCCGGGGGCGCGCCTGCGCGGGCGTGCCCCCGGCGTACGCCCCCTCAGACCATCCGTCGCGCCTTCAGCACCCGCCGGGCCGCCTTGCGCAGCCGGCGGAAGTGGACCGCCGGCGGCACCGGCTTGAAGGCCTCGACCGTGACCGTCTCGGTGGTCGTCGGCACGAACCAGTCGTCCGGGAGCTCCGCGGCACGGTCGCGGAAGTGCGGGTAGCCGAGGTAGGCCTTGCCGGCTCGCGGGTCCATGAAGACCGTGGGCGCCTTCTTGGACTTGACGAACTCCAGTACGTCGGCCAGCAGGTCCCCCCGGCCCCGCGCCACCAGGTGGAACCGCAGCCGCTCGTTGACCTTGAGCCGCCGGGCGACGCCCTCGTGCCAGTACGCGTCCATCATCGGCGCGGCGAGCTCCAGCTTGTGGGCGCGCACCTCCTCGCTGTCCCTGAGGAAGACGGGCCCGAACTGCGGGAGGAGGGTGATCAGGAACGGGCGGACCATCAGGGCGTCCCGGCGCGGGCCCGCGGGCACCTGCTCCGAGATGAGCTTCATCAGGGCGCGGGCCGAGTCGAAGCGCAGGGTGTAGCTGCCGCTCTTGGTCACGTGCTTGCCGTCGTCCCGGCCGACCAGGTAGTAGCAGGTGTAGTCGGAGATCACGGAGACACCGTCCGCGCGAAGGTAGGCCTCCATCGTGAACAGCGCGTCCTCACCGGTCTTCAGCGACTCGTCGAAGCGCATGCCGTGCCGCGTGAGCAGCTCACGCCGGAAGAGCTTCTGCGCGCTCAGCGTGAACTTGATGTTCGAGGAGAAGACGTCGGTCCGGGGCAGGGTCTTGCCCCACATCGACTTGGGGGCCGTGCGGTTGACGCCGACGACCTTGCCGAGCACGACGTCGGTCTTGTGTTCGTCCGCCATGGCGACCATGCGCTCCAGCGCCTCGGTGCCGAGCCGGTCGTCCGCGTCGAGGAAGAAGACGTAACGCCCCTGGGCCTGGGCCAGGGCGACGTTGCGCGGACCACTCGGTCCGCCCGAGTTCTCCTGGTGGATGACCTTGACGGTCATGGGTGCCCGCTTGGCGAACTCCTCCAGATGGTCACCCGTCCCGTCCGTCGAACCGTCGTCGACGGCGACCACCTCGATACGCGACGGGTCCAGGGTCTGTGACTCGACGGACTCGAGGCAGTCGACCAGGTACGGCATCGCCTCGTACGCCCCGATGATCACAGTCACATCAGGCTGCGCAGCGGACACGCTTCCCCCCTTGTCACGGGATTTCCCCGTATCTCATCAACGATTACCTATTAGAGGGCCGACGAGGTACGAGGGTTGCCTCCGCCGAGGGTATCGTGGCGCAGGTCACACGACTAACAGACAGTAAACCAGGGTAGACGCCCAGGGTAAGAACAAGGAAAGGGCCCGGTCGCCGAGGATTGCTCCTCGGGCGCCCGGGCCCCTTTGTCTGCGTTGTCCGTGCTGCGGATCAGCCCTTGACCACGTCGTTCGTCTCGTCCGCAGGCGTGGTGCGCTGGGACGGCACCCCGCTCGCCGACCCGGCTGCCAGTGCGTGGGCCACGGACTCCTGGCCGCGGTTGCGGATCTCCGCCTTCTCCGCCAGATCGCGCACGGCGTTGTTGAACTGCTCGATCGAGGTCGGCTCGTCCGGGCCGAGCAGATAGCGCCTCAGCTCCTGGCGTTCGGCGGTCAGCGTGTCGGCCTCGGGGTCCCGGACGGCGGCCAGGAGCTGGTCCAGTTCGCGCGCCGAGTTCGACAGGATCACGGCCGCGCGCACCGCCGTGTTCTGCCGCTTGAACTCCTCGGCGCCGAGCTCGGCAGAGTCGGTGACGGCGTACGGCTTGCCGCTCGCGATGAAGTCGGAGACCACGCTGGAGATGTCGGAGACCATCGCGTCGGAGACGTTGAAGCAGTCGTACAGGCGCGGCTGCGCCGCCGTGATGACGCGGTGCTCCGCGGCACCGAAGGAGCGCCAGTAAGCGTCGTTCCACTCGGCGCGCAGCCGGGCGACCTCCTCGTGCCTGGCCATGTCGACCAGACCGTCGCGGGTCGCCTCGGCCTCGTCGTCCTTGTCCCCGACGGGGCCGACCAGCTCGGCCAGCCGCCCCTCGATCCGGACCAGCTCCGCCTGGGCCTTGCGCTGCGCTGCGGCGTCGGCCTGGAAGCGCGGGTCGGCGGCACGTTCGGCGGCGGCCTTCTCGACCAGGGCGGTGATCCGCCGGTGTGCGGCGGCCGCCTTGGCGCTGCGGGTGCCGGTGAAGGGGTGCGGCTTGTAGAGGACGCGGACGGGCCGGTCGGCGGCGATCAGCTTCTTCACGATGTTCTCGCCGGCCAGCAGCAGCGAGGTGTTGCCCGGGCTGTCGTCCCAGCCCTCCCAGGTGGGCGCGTAGAGGATCGTGGGGATGCGCCCCTCGGGCACGCCCTGCCAGGACTGGATGGGCGCGAGCTGCGGGCGGCCGACCTCGACGATGTCCTCGTCGCGGACGCCGACATCGGCGATGGCGTAGCGGTCGCGGCCCGCACGGCCCGCGGTCCACACCTCGTCGTACACCTTGCTGAACGGGTTGACGCTGGCGAGCTTGTCGCTGTCGCCGTGGCCGATGAAGACGTGCTTCATGGTCGGGACGCGCAGCATGTGGATGTTCTTGCCGACGTTCGCCGCGTACAGCGTGACGCGCACGGTGGACAGGTCCATGTTCATCAGGTGCACCCCTCCCGGCACGCAGACGACCGGGACCGTGGTGGGCGCCAGGTTCTGCAGGATGACGCGCTCGCGGAGGATGATCAGCGGCCGGGTCTCCAACTGCTCCATCGTCTCCAGCCACATGTTGACCTGGTACGCCGAGTCCTTGGAGCCGGAGAAGTACAGCACCGTCTCGGGGCGGTACTCGCGCAGCCAGCCACTGAGGGCCTTGAGCACCGTCTCCGCGTTCGGCGGGATCCTCCGGCCGCGGACGTACGGGGCGAGCGCGGCCACGTAGAGGAAGGCCGGCACCAGGGTGAGCCCGACGCCTGTGAAGCCGTAGACGGCCTTGTGGGTGGCCGCCGTGAGGAGCAGGCCGATGACCGCAGGCAGGTCGAGGTGGAGCATCTTCTCCGCGGCGCGGCCCATCAGCCGGCGCGGCGGCGCGCCGGGGATGCGGATCCGCGAGGCGAGGTCCACGTTGCGGGTGGCGACCGGCATCCTGCGGCGGTTGCGGATCAGGGTGACCAGGGCGCCGTGCGGGGCCTGGAAGGCGTAGAAGGCGAGGAAGCAGGCCACCGCCGCGTAGAAGACCGGGTCACTGGAGAGGGCGGACCGGGCCAGGAGCAGGACCAGAAGCAGCTGCCGGATCAGGAACCGGATGGAGAGACCCGCCCGCACCTTGCCGAGGCGGTTGATCAGATAGCTGCCGCGCCGGTGCAGATAGTGGTCCGCCAGGTACGTCACTGCGGCCGCGGCCGCGAAGGCACCGACGCTCGGGAGGAGCGCGGCCAGCGTCAGCGCGGGGAAGCCCAGCATCATGAGGGCCGCCGCGGCCAGCTCGGCCGCACTGCCCACCCGGGCAACGCGTATAGCGGTGGAAATCACGGAGGAACCTGCTCTTGAAGGGAGTGCCGGTGATGGTACGGAGAAAAGTTTCGGAAATTCTTTGAAAAAGCTGTGGAAACTGGTTGTGGGCCGGTCCGGAATTTCAAGGAGTCAGGCCCCTGCGCCCGCGCATTCGTCGCGCAATCACAGAGGCCTGAATTCCGAGGACAAGGGAAAATCCGCTTATGCCGCGCCGTCCTCGCGGTCCAGGACACCCGCCAGGGCCGCCTCGAAGCCGGACGCCCTGCCCGCGTCCGCTGTCGGGTCCTGCTGGCGCACATCGATGACGTGGCCGGTGAGTTCGGAGACGAGGACATCGAGCGAGGTGCGCGCCACGGCCTCGGAGGACAGCAGCGTGCCGGACGGCTCCTGGCCGAACGCCTTGGTGCGCATCGGGGTGGCGGTGCGCTCCGGGTTGATGCAGTTGACGCGGATGCCGTCGGCGGCCCACTCGTCGGCCAGGGCCTGAGTGAGGTTCACCATGGCGGCCTTGGTCGAGGAGTAGAGGCTGTACTCGGCGCGACCGCGGGTGTAGCTGCTGGAGGTGTAGAGCAGCAACTGGCCCTTGGTCTCGGCCAGGTACTTGTACGAGGACCTGGCGATCTGCACCGGCGCCAGGTAGTTGACCTTCAGCGCTTCCTCGATGGTCGCGTTGTCGGTCTCGGCGAGCTTGCCGATGCGCAGCACACCGGCGGTGTTGACGACGTAGTCGATGCGCCCGGTCTCGGCGTACGCCTTGGACAGCGCGTCGTCGACCTCCTCCGGGTTCTCGACGTGCGTGCCGGTGGTGGAGCGGCCCAGCGCGTACACCGTGGCCCCGTAGGACTCGGCGAGCGCGGCGATGTCCTGGCCGATGCCGTACGAGCC
Organism: Streptomyces sp. NPDC001156; assembly: GCF_053598275.1. Classification (NCBI taxonomy): domain Bacteria; kingdom Bacillati; phylum Actinomycetota; class Actinomycetes; order Kitasatosporales; family Streptomycetaceae; genus Streptomyces; species Streptomyces sp. NPDC001156. The sequence goes on from NZ_JBSFJX010000023.1 coordinate 27,919, forward strand.
GCCGAAGACGACGACGGTCCTGCCGGAGAGGAGCTCGCGGTAGGCCTCATCGCCGTTCTGCGCGGGCGCGGCGGTGGAGGCGAGCTGGAACAGCTTGTCCGCGATGAACACGTCGACGGGCTGCGTGACCTTCATGTTGTACTCGTCGCCCGCGACCACGTGGATCGGCACGTCGGGCAGGTACTTGAGCACGACGGAACAGTCGTCCGTGGCCTGGAAGTTGGGGTCGCCCGAGGCGATCTCGTAGGCCCGGCGGATCGTGGAGAGCTTGAAGGCCTGCGGGGTCTGGCCGCGGCGCAGCCGGGAGCGGTCCGGGATCTCGGTGATGAACTCGCCGTCCTCGCCGTGCGTGCGGGTCACGATGATCGTGTCCGCGGACGGGATGGCGACGTCGACGGCCTGGTAGCGCTCCAGGGCCGCGACGCAGTCGTCGATGACGCGCTGCGACAGCAGGGGGCGCACGGCGTCGTGGAACAGGACGTTGCGGTCCTCGCCCGCCGCCAGGCCCTCGCCGAGCAGGGCGATGGCGCGCTCGGTGGTCTCGTTGCGCGTGGCGCCGCCCTCGATGATGTGCGTCACCTTGGTGAAGCCCGACTTCGCGACGATCTTCTCCACGTCCGGCACATAGCCCTGCGCCATCAGCACGATCACGTCGTCGATGGAGTCCGCGTTCTCGAAGGTGGTCAGCGTGTGCTCGATCACCGCCTTTCCGGCGATCTTCAGCAGCTGCTTCGGAATCGACAGACCCACACGCTGACCGGTGCCACCAGCCAGGATCACTGCGGTGGTACGGGGCTTGGCTATGCGCTCAGACACAGGTGACCTACCTCGGGCTTCAGGGAACCTTCGGATGGTCCCACTTTCGGTAAGCGAAGTGCAAGGTGAGCGCCGTCTGATGCATATGTAAGCGCAACCTCCTATTTACCTGGCACCCTCGACGATTACCTGAGACGTGCCCGACTTGTCCGGATTTGCTGTGAGTAACTCCACACGTTTCTCACGCGTTATCCTCCCGCTTTCCCTCGCATTGCGTTCCGGTGACGAGGGCAGGCGTCCGGGGGGCGCTCACTGAGGGCACAACGGCCTGAACACTCGGTGACGGAGACAGAGGTCCGCACGTGATGGCCATGACGCGCGGCCGCACGACCGCGCGCCACGGAGGGGTGCCTCACACCAGGCGCACGCCCGGCTTCCCCGCCTGGACCCGCAGCCGGGCGAAGGTGCGGGAGGCGGACCGGGGCCGCAGCACCGTCGACGGCACCCGCACCTGGGCGTCGATGCCGTCGTGGCGGATGTCGAACAGGTGGTAGCCGCGGTGGGTGTCGATCAGCTTCCAGTGGGGGTTGTCCGCCTTCCGCGGGTCCCAGTCGCGGTGGAAGCCCTTCAGGTCCGGGTCGCCACCGCTGGAGATGGAGGTGCCGACGAACTCGGCACCGACCACGGCGGAGCGCGGGTCGGCGAAGTCTCGCTTGAGGTCGCTGACCATCGTCATATGGCGGTCGCCGGAGAGGACCACCGGGTTGCGGACCGTCGCGAGCTCCTTCAGGAACGCGTTGCGTTCCGCCTGGTAGCCGTCCCAGGCGTCGTAGTACCAGAGCTTGCCGGGGCCCACCTGGAGGTCGGTCTCGGCCATCATGATCTGCGACGCGATCAGGTTCCACTGGGCCGGCGACCGGTGCAGCCCGTCCAGCAGCCAGCGCTTCTGCCGGGCCCCGAGCATGGTCGCGGAGGGGTTGCGGGCGCCCTTCTGGCTGGTCGCCTGGTCGGTGCGGAACTGCCGGGTGTCCAGCACGTTGAGCCGGGCCAGGCGCCCGAACTCCAGACGCCGGTACATCTGGATGTGCGGCCCGTTGGGCACGGCGCTCGTACGGACCGGCATGTGCTCGTAGTACGCCTGGTAGGCAGCGGTCAGCCGGGCCACGAACGCCCGGTGGGACTGCTTGTCGGGGTCCTGCGGGACCTCGCCCGCGAAATCGTTGTCGACCTCGTGGTCGTCGAAGGTGACCACCCAGGGCGCGGCGGCGTGCATGGCGGCCAGGAGCGGGTCGGTGCGGTACTGGGCATGGCGGTTGCGGTACTGGACGAGGGTGTACGGCTCGTCAGCGCCCTCGTGGCGGCGCACCGCGGTGTTCGAGGGCCGGCCCTCGTAGATGTAGTCCCCGACGAACAGCACGACGTCGGGGTCCTGGTCGAGCATGTCGGCGTACGGCGTGAAGTAGCCGTGCTGCCAGTTCTGGCAGGAGGCCAGCGCGACACGCAGCCGCCCCCGGGATCGTTGCGGGTCGGGAGCCGTGCGGGTGCGCCCGACGGGCGAGATCTGCCCGCCGGTCCGGAACCGGTACCAGTACGCGCGGTCGGGGCGCAGCCGCGCACATCGACGTGGACGCTGTGCCCGAGCCCCGGCACCGCCCGCGCGGTGCCGCGCCGCACGATGCCCTTGAACCGCTCGTCTTCGGCGACCTGCCACTGCACCGTCACGGCGCGGTCGGGCATTCCGCCACCGCTCAGCGGCTCGGGGGCGAGCCGGGTCCACAGCACGATGCCGTCGGGCAACGGATCGCCGGACGCCACGCCGAGGCTGAAGACGCCGTGGGGCAGCGGCGGTTCGATGGTCTGCGCGACCTGTGGCAGCCACAGCTGGGCGGCGGCGGTGGCCCCGAGCACCGCGGCACTGTTGGCGAGAAATCGGCGTCGATCGGTGGAGTTTGTTCGCTCCATCCCCGAACTCCCTTGCGTCGCGAGTCTCTTCGACCTGACGAGACTCACACGCCGTGGCGACCCCACCACTGAACGGAATGGAGCACGAGCATGACAAACGCATGACCAGAAGCGGGGGTGCCGGGGCCGGTGGGTAGTGATCCACCTGGCGGCGGGGGCCGGGCAAGGCCGGGGGGCCGAGGCCGGAGCCGGGGGCAAGGGCCGGGGCCGGGAACCGAGGCCGAAGCCGAGGCCGGTTGGCAGTGATCACTCTGGAGGCGGGGGCGAGACCAGGGATCAGGACCGGAGCCGGAGGACAGGGCCGAAGGCCAAGTCCAGAGCCGGGAGCCGCGGCCGGGACCGAGGGCCTGGGGCCGCAGGCCAGAACGGGGAGCCGCGACCGGGGCCCGGGCCGAGGCCCGGAGCCGGAAGCCAAGGCCAGAGCCGGGAGCGGCGGCCGGGACCGAGGGCCTGGGGCCGCAGGCCAGAGCGGAGGCGGGGGCCGAGCCGGTTGGCAGTGATCTGCCTGGCGGCGGGGGTGAGGCCCTGGGTCAAAACCGGGACCGGGGCCCGGGACCGAGGCCGGAGCCGGAGACGGGAGCCGACGCCGGAGCCGGGGGGCCGAGGCCGGGACCGGGGCCAACGGCGGGGCCGGAGCCGGGGGGTGAAGCTCGTCGGCCGATCAGGCCCGTCCGAGGACGACGCTGTCCGGCCGATCACGAGCTGTCCCTGCAACGGGCTGGCCGTGGCACCAGCTGTCCGTGCAACGGACCGTCCGCTGGGGGCGGGCCCCCAGCGGACGTCACCCGGCCCGAGCCCCGCTAACCCCTGGTCGCTCAGAACGGCTCGAAGCCGTCGAATTCCTGGTCGGCCTCGTCTCGTTCGGCCTCCCGCTCCCGGCGGCGCTGGGCGGCGGGCCGTACCCCTTCCATCCGGTGGTCCTCGCCGCGCCGGCCGAGCATCTCCGCACCCGCCGTCACCGACGGCTCCCAGTCGAAGACGACCGCGTTCTCCTCGGGCCCGATGGCCACGCCGTCACCGGCCCGGGCACCCGCCTTCATCAACTCCTTCTCGACACCGAGGCGGTTGAGCCGGTCGGCGAGATAGCCGACGGCCTCGTCGTTGTTGAAGTCGGTCTGGCGGACCCACCGCTCGGGCTTCTCGCCGCGCACACGGAACAGCCCGTCGTCCTCGCGGGTGACGGTGAAGCCGGCGTCGTCCACGGCCTTGGGCCGGATGACGATCCGCGTCGACTCTTCCTTCGGCCTGGCGGCACGTGCCTGCGCGACGAGGTCGGCGAGCGCGTACGACAGCTCCCTGAGGCCCAGGTGGGCCACCGCGGACACCGCGAAGACGCGATACCCGCGCGCCTCCAGATCCGGCCTGACCATCTCGGCCAGGTCCTTGCCGTCCGGTACGTCGGTCTTGTTCAGGACGACGATGCGGGGACGGTTGTCCAGGCCGCCGTACTCGCGCAGCTCGGCCTCGATGACGTCGAGGTCGGAGACGGGGTCGCGGTCGGACTCGAGGGTGGCCGTGTCCAGTACGTGCACCAGCACGCTGCATCGCTCGACGTGCCGCAGGAACTCCAGACCGAGCCCCCTGCCCTGGCTAGCGCCCGGGATCAGCCCCGGCACGTCCGCGATCGTGTAGACGGTGTCGCCCGCGGTGACCACCCCGAGGTTCGGCACAAGGGTGGTGAACGGATAGTCGGCGATCTTCGGCTTGGCGGCGGACAGCACGGAGATCAGCGAGGACTTGCCCGCGCTCGGGTAGCCGACGAGGGCCACGTCCGCGACCGTCTTCAGTTCGAGGACGACGTCCTGCAGGTCACCGGGCTCGCCCAGCAGCGCGAAACCGGGCGCCTTGCGGCGGGCGGAGGCCAGCGCCGCGTTGCCGAGGCCACCGCGGCCGCCCTGGGAGGCGACGTACGACGTCCCGTGCCCGACCAGGTCGGCGAGCACATTGCCCGCCTTGTCGAGCACGACCGTTCCGTCCGGCACCGGCAGGACCAGGTCCTGGCCGTCCTTGCCGGCCCGGAAGCCGCCCTCGCCGGGCTTGCCGTTGGTGGCCTTGCGGTGCGGGGAGTGGTGGTAGTCGAGAAGCGTCGTGACGGACTGGTCGACGGTGAGGATCACATCGCCGCCCCGCCCGCCGTTGCCGCCGTCCGGGCCGCCGAGCGGCTTGAACTTCTCGCGGTGCACGGAGGCGCAGCCGTGGCCTCCGTTACCCGCGGCGACGTGCAGTTCGACGCGGTCTACGAAGGTGGTCATGGTGCAGTGCCTCCAAAGACGTTACGGGTACTAACAAGGGGTCAACACGCGAAAGGCGGACCCGCCTTCCCACTCGGGAAGTGAGGTCCGCCTCGCGAAAGGTTCGAACGAAGCGCTCGGGTCAGGCGACCGGAACGATGTTCACGACCTTGCGGCCACGGTAGGTGCCGAACTCCACCGCACCGGGCTGCAGTGCGAACAGCGTGTCGTCGCCGCCACGGCCGACGCCGGCGCCCGGGTGGAAGTGGGTGCCGCGCTGGCGGACCAGGATCTCACCCGCGTTGACGACCTGACCGCCGAAGCGCTTCACGCCGAGCCGCTGGGCGTTGGAGTCGCGACCGTTCCGGGTGGACGATGCGCCCTTCTTGTGTGCCATTTCTCCTCAGTCCCTTACTTCGCAGCCGCGGGGATCTCAGTGACCTTGATCGCCGTGTACTGCTGGCGGTGGCCCTGACGACGACGGTAGCCGGTCTTGTTCTTGTAGCGCAGAATGTCGATCTTCTGGCCCTTGTGGTGGTCCACGATCTCGGCCTGGACCTTGATGCCGGCCAGCACCCACGGGTCGCTGGTCACGGTGTCGCCGTCGACAACGAGCAGGGTCGAGAGCTCGACCGTGTCGCCAACCTTGGCAGTGGAAATCTTGTCAACCTCAACGATGTCGCCGACAGCAACCTTGTGCTGGCGACCACCGCTGCGCACGATGGCGTACACGCGGATCTCACTCTCTCGCTCGGGAACGGCACCCCCGCAGTCCAGCCGTCCGGGCATGAACACGGACGGCCTCTCCCGGTCACGAAGCGTTCCCGGAAGGAAAGAGGTTTACGGGGATGTGGCGGGTCAGTCGACACGCCGACGGTCAAGACTACGGGGCCCGGCGCGCAGGGGTCAAACCGGGGCAGTCGTGCGTCGGGGCACGCAGCCGGCCGGGACAGAGACCGGCGGCCCCCTGGGTAGCAGTCCTGGAGATCCGCGACCTCCCCTGCCGGCGGCCGGCCCCACGCATCACTCGGCGGGAAGCTCCGTCAGCACGGTCGAGCCCTCGGCGCCGTCGGCCGTGCGCTCCGCATAGCGGGCACCCGTCTGCGGGCACTCCCACACGCCCGGCTCGCCCTCCCGCTCGACGAGCCGCACCCCGGCCCGGCCGACCCAGCCCACACGGCGGGCGGGAACACCGGCCACCAGCGCGAAGTCCGGAACGTCCTTGGTGACGACGGCACCCGCCGCCACCAGCGCCCAGCGGCCGATGCGGACCGGGGCGACGCAGACCGAACGGGCGCCGAGCGAGGCCCCCTCGGCCACCTTGACGCCGACGGCCTCCCAGTCGCCGCCGCGCTTGAGCTTGCCCTCGGGGTCGACGGAGCGGGGGTACTGGTCATTGGTGAGGACGACGGCGGGGCCGACGAAGACACCGTCGCCGAGCTCGGCCGGCTCGTAGACCAGGGCGTAGTTCTGCAGCTTGACGTTGTCGCCGATCCGCACGCCCGTGCCGACGTAGGCTCCGCGGCCGATGACGCAGCCCGCGCCGAGACGTGCCTTCTCACGGATCTGCGCGAGTTCCCACACGGTGGTCCCGTCGCCCAGCTCGGCGCTCTCGTCCACCTGAGCGGTGGGCTTGATGGTGTAGCTCACTGTTGAACCTTCCTGTGGCCGCCGAGCGGCAGCCGGTCGAAAACGTCGCGGACGACGGTCCGTCCCAGGCGGAGGATGCGTGTCCGGCGGCCGCCTGGCCCGCCTTCAGCCAGGTCGGCCCCCTGCGGAGGCGCCGGCACAGGGTATCTCCGGCCCTCGCACCGGACGCGTGGCCCAGTGGCGGTCGACGATCAAGGGCAGACCCAGGACGACGGGCATCCACATCAGGACTCCGAGACGGTCGGCTTCCTGCACGAGTGGATGAGCGGTGACCAGGGAGGCCCCCGTGAGCGAGGTCGCGAGGGCGAGCCAGCCGAGCCCGTCACCGTATGTGGCCAGGGCCCATGCCGCAACGGCGGTGAGCAGGAGGAAGTAGGGCATGGAGGCCTGATCGGCGGCCCAGTCCCGCCAGAACTGCCCGGCGAGGCCGAGCAGCGCCCGCCAGGGATCGGAGACCTCCGGGCCCGCGAAGTGATGGGTGAAGGTGTCCTGCAGAGTGGTCCGCGAGGACGGCAGGCCGAGGATCCGCATCGCCACGACGACACCCCCGGCGGCCGCCGCGGACAGACCCGCGAACGCGGCGGTACCCCGGTGGCGCAGCCGGCCGGAGAAGCAGAGGGCGGCGAGGGCGGCGGCGGCCAGCAGCGCGGCGAGCACCAGCACCGACGAATAGCGGGTGACCGCCGCCGCCGTGTACGACAGGATCGTGAGCGCCGCCGCGCCCGGCACGGACCGGCGCCGGATCAGCAGGAGTCCGCCCCACAGCACACCGAGCGTGCAGACGGTGAACAGCCCCTCCCCCAGCGCCTGGGCGCTCCACCAGCCGAGGGGGGTAGCCAGGAACGTCACCTGGCCGGCCGCGGCGGCCCGCCGGGTGAGCCCCGCGCCACGCAGCAGACCGAACACGATCAGCGAGCCCGCCGCGGCCGTGATCAGTCCCAGCACCCGCATGCCGCCGAGCACGCCGAAGGCTCCGACGAACGGCGCCGCGAGCAGGGGGTAGCCGGGCCGGGTGGAGAAGATGGCCTGGTAGCGCGGGTCATTGGTGGTGATGTCGGGCGCGTCGGCCCAGCGGTCGAGGCACGCCTTCTCCTCGGTCTCCTCGATGGCGCGCTCGCTCCGCCGGACCAGTGGCTGGAGCCGCTGGTCATGGGCCGAGCGTTCGGCACGGCTCTCGCAGTAGGCGGCGAGGGCCGTACGGTGCGCCTCCTGGCGTGAGGCACCGAGGTACTGCTCGGCCGCCCGCGCATAGCGGTAGGAGTCGGGGAAGAGGGTCCACTGCGGCCCCGCCGCGAGCTGGAGTACGGCGTACAGGACGCAGACCAGCAGCGGCAGGGCAGCCCTGCGGCGCACTCGGGCGGTGGTCCGCGCCACGGCCGGTGCGGTGGGGGCGGTGGGGGCGAGGGGCACGTCCGGTTCCTGAGCGTGGGGCGGCCCGGCAGGCCGGGGCCGCGACGTACGATCGGCCGCGTCAGCCGCCGATGACGACCCGTCGGACGCCCTTCCAGGCCTCCGGGTCGGTCGTGCGGCGCCCGTCGACCAGGACGGTGACGTCCGGGAGGTCGGCGGGGGTGAGCGAACGGTACTCGGCGTGGTCGGCCTGCACGATCGCCGCGGTGACCTTCTCACCGGCGTGCGGCGCCAGACCGAGCGCGGACAGTTCCTCGGCCGTGTACATCGGGTCCGAGACGTAGGGGACGGCGCCGCGTGCCTTGAGCGCCTCCACGGTCGGGAAGACGCCCGAGAACGCGGTCTCCTTCACGCCACCGCGGTAGGCCGCGCCCAGCACGAGGACGTTCACCCCGGTCAGGTCGCCATAGGCGGCCGCCAGCAGGTCCACGGCGTACTCCGGCATCGCGGCGTTCGCCTCGCGCGCGGAGCGCACGACGGTGGCCTGCGGGTCGTTCCACAGGTACATCCGCGGGTAGATCGGGATGCAGTGGCCGCCGACCGCGATGCCCGGCTGGTGGATGTGGCTGTACGGCTGCGAGTTGCAGGCCTCGATGACCTTCTTGACGTCGATGCCGTTGCTGTCCGCGAAGCGCGCGAACTGGTTGGCCAGGCCGATGTTGACGTCGCGGTAGGTGGTCTCGGCGAGCTTGGCGAGCTCCGAGGCCTCGGCCGTGCCCAGGTCCCAGACCCCGTTGGGCCGGGGCAGGTCCTCGCGGGTGTCGAAGTCGAGGACCGACTCGTAGAACTCCACACCCCGGCGGGTCGATGCCTCGTCGATGCCGCCGACCAGCTTGGGGTATCGGCGCAGGTCGGCGAAGACCCGGCCGGTGAGGACCCGCTCCGGCGAGAAGACCAGGTGGAAGTCCTCGCCCGGGGTCAGGCCCGAGCCCTCGGCGAGCATCGGCGCCCAGCGGGTGCGGGTGGTGCCGACCGGCAGTGTTGTCTCGTAGGAGACGAGGGTGCCCGGCTTGAGGCCCTTGGCGATCGCCCGGGTGGCGGCGTCCATCCAGCCGAAGTCCGGCACGCCCTCCGCGTCGACGAACAGCGGGACGACCACGACGACGGCCTCGGCCTCGGCCACCGCGGCCGCCGTGTCCGTCGTCGCGCTCAGCAGCCCGGCACCGACCGCCTGCTTCAGCTTGACGTCCAGGTCGTGCTCACCGGGGAACGGCTCGTTCCCGGCGTTGACCAACTCGACGACCTTCTCGTTGACGTCCGCGCCGATGACCCGGTGGCCCTTGGAGGCGAACTGCACGGCGAGCGGAAGCCCGATCTTGCCGAGCGCTACTACACAGATGTTCATGGACGGTCGCTACTTCCTTCTGGAACCGTTCGGCTTCTTGGCTTCGTTCGGCTTCGAGCCGACCGGTCCGGGCTTCAGGCGCCGGGCGAGGGTCGCTTTCACCCGGGAGACGAGTGGCTGCTTCGGCGGGAACATCTGCGCCGTGGCGATCACCACACGCCCCTTGTCGTTCACCAGGGCGGCCGCCCGGTAGGGGTCCTCATGGCCGCCCCAGCGCCGGGCCAGCGGCATGGGTTTGCCCTTGCCGCGCACGGGGATCTCGTACGTCGAGCCGGCCACGTCCAGGTAGACGCGGACGCCCAGTTTGGCGGTGCGCCGCTCCAGCGGGAGGTGGGCGTGCAGCACGGTGGCGGCGCCGTCCTGAGCGGGCTCGGCCGTGAAGTGGCCCACCGGGGCCGGAAGGCCGTGATCGGCCGACAGTTTCCGGGCTCCGGGCTTGTCCGCCGTGGCCGGCATGGCCTTGTTCGCCAGGCGCAGGACCGCGCCGTGGACATCGCCGAGGACGGGCACCCGGACGGAGGCCGTGTAGGCGATCCGGTTCTCCTCCTGCTCCCAGGCGGAGGCGAGGAGTTCGGTGCCCTTGGCGAGGCGGCCGGGCACGGCCTCCCCGACGAGCTCGAAGCAGCGGTCGGGCAGATCCACGCGGGGGTCGCGGAAGCCCGGGTAGCGGGCGTAGGCGCGTTCGTCCTCGAGGACGAACGGAGGCGCGCCGTTCGCCTTCTCCGAGGTGATCGCCTCGCACAACTCGTCGATCGCGCCGGCGCGGGCCAGGCAGATACGCACCCGCCGCTTCACGTCCATGGCGTCGCGGATGCCGTCCGTGAAGTAGGTGTCGGCAAGCCGCGCGATGCCCGAGCAGATCTCGCGCTGGACGGCGCGGTCCAGGTCCGGGAAGTCGTCCTGGACGAGCTTGGCCAGTTCCCAGGTGAAGTGCCGGCGCAGGACCGCGTCGCGGCGGGGGCCCTCCTCGATGAGCCCGGCCGTGAAGTCCATGATCTCCGCCGTGCACCGCAGCCGGGCCAGGTGGTCGGCACGGTAGGTGATGTTGCTGGCGTCGCCGCGCTTGACCGCGTAGTAGCAGGTGTAGTCGGCCACCACCGAGATCTTGCGTGCGCGCACGCAGGCCTCGATGGTGAACGGCTGGTCGCTGCCCACGGGCAGGTGCTCGGGGAAGCGCAGTTTGTACTGTTCGACCAGTTCACGGCGGAACAGCTTGGTGTTGGCGAGGGTGAACGGCAGGGCGGAGTCGTAGAGGCTGACGTCCGGGTCGTTCTTCTTGTAGAGCGCCTGGTGGACGTACCGGCCGTTCGTGCCGACCATCTTGCCGACGACGACGTCCGAGCCGTGCTCGTCGGCGCAGGCCACCATGCGCTCCAGCGCCTCCGGGCCCAGGTAGTCGTCCGAGCCGATGAAGTACACATAGCGGCCCGTGGCGACCTCCAGCGCGCGGTTGCTGGGGGCGGCCGGGCCACCGGAGTTGGCCTGGTGGATCACCTTGACGGTGCCTGAGTGCAGCTCCGCGAAGCGGTCGAGTTCCCGCCCGCTTTCGTCGGTGGAACCGTCGTCGACCGCGACGATCTCCAGCTGGTCCAGGCCGATGCTCTGCCCGATCAGGGAGTTCAGGCACTCCGTCAGATAGGGCATGGTGTTGTAGACGGCGACGACGACGCTGACGGCGGGAGTGGCTCTCATACCCGTGCCTCCACCGGTCTGCGGTCGGCCGCCGGGCGGGACTTGGCGGTGGGGAGCAGCTCTGCGTAGACCGCGTCCAGCCGTTCGGCCTGCGCCTCCCAGGTCCACTGGTCGAGGAGCCCGGTCCCGTCGTAGACGCTCCGGTAGCGCTCGCTGTCGCCCAGCACCGACTTCACAGCACGCACGTAATCCTCCACGTCCTCGGCCCGGAACACCTCGCCCTGACCGGTCTGCTCGACCATCGCGCCCATCGTCTTCACATCGCTGACCACAAGGGGCAGCCGGGCGTGGGAGTACTCGAAGAACTTGGTGATGAGCGCGATCTCGTGGTTCGGCCAGTGGTGGATCGGGATGACCCCGAGATCCGCCGCCGACAGGAAGCGCACCACCTGGTAGTGCGGCACGTACGGCAGGATGTGCAGCCGCTCGGCGACCCCCAGCTCCTCCGCGCGCTCCCGCAGGTCCTTCATGTAGTCGGACTCGGTGTTCAGGACGACGAAGGCGGTGTGCACCTCCGGCAGCAGCGGCAGGGACTCGACCATGATGTCGAGGCCGCGCTGCGGAGCGGCGGCGCCGCTGTAGACGGTGAGCGGGACGTCGTGCCCGATGCCGCACAGCTCGCGCAGGTCCGGAACCGGCTCGGCGGCCTGCTCGGGGGATATCTCCGCGTCCGGGGCGTTGAGTATGACGGTGGGGCGGGCCGCGAGCCCGTGCCGCTCCTGCAGCATCCCGGCGAGCGTGTCCGACACCGTGGTCACCGCGTCGGCGTGACGCGCGTACTCGCGCTCGTGCGCGCACTGGGCGATGTGCCAGCGCGGATGCGAGTTCCACGGCTTGATGCCGGGCAGGAACTCATGGGCGTCCCAGACGAGTTTGATGTTCCGGCCCTTGGCGCGGGCCCGCAGGGTCGCCCGGGCACCGACGCCCAGCATGCGGAAGTCGTTGGCGTGGACGATGTCGGGACCGAGTTCGTCGATGACCTTCCCGTACGCCAGCTCGAAGTCCCACAGATGCGGGTCGAGCCTCCGCCAGCTGCGGTCGCCCATGGTCCGCTGCCAGAAGGCCGTGGTGAACCTGTCCAGCGCGGAGTCCATGTCCTTGCGCCGCTTCTCCAGCGCCTTGGTCCTGCGGTGCCGCATCGTCACCCAGGAGTCCAGGAGCCGGGCGGTCAGGCGGGGCACCAGCAGCCGCAGCCGGCCGAGGGCCGACCCTTCCTGCTTGGCGAGGATCAGCCGGATGTTGAGGTCGGCACGCCGGGCCTTGACCTTCTGCCGCCGGTAAGCGGCCAGCGGACCGGGCCGGTAGGCCAGCGGGGAACGCAGTACGGCGCGCCGGTACTCGTGACGGCGGCGGAACAGCGGGCCGGGGACGGGCAGCAGCCGCACCTCGGCGTCCCCGATCCGCCAGGTCTGCTCCTTCTTGCTCTTCGACTTGCCCAGCAGGACGACGTCCCAGCCTGCCTCGGCGGCCGAGCGGGCCTCCTTCTGCACGCGCGAGTCGCCGTTGACCCCGTTGTCGACGAGCATGACGATCCGTCCGCGCGCGGTACGGTCCGCCGACCCGTGGTTCTCAGCTGCCATGGATGGCCAGGTCCTCCGAGAGAAGTGAGACGCTGCGGTTGTCCAGCGCCGACTCGAGCACCGCCGCTGCCACTTCCACCGTCCGCGTGCCCTGGCGCAGGGTGCAGATGTCGGCGGGCTTGCCCAGCACGGCGTCGCGGAACAGTTCGTGCTCGACGAGGAGCGGTTCGCGCTTCGGGATGGCGTAGCGGATCATGTCCCCTTCGGCGACACCCCGGAAGGCCTGCAGGGCCTCCCACTCGGTCGCCACCGCGGAGTTGGAGTGGAACGTCAGGTCCGCGGTGAGGGTGTCGGCGATGAAGCAGCCGCGCTCGCCGGTCACGGAGGTGAAGCGCTCCTTGAGCGGACTCAGCCAGTTGACCAGGTGGTTGACCATGGTGCCGTCATCCAGACGGCCGACCGCGGAGACCATGTCCTCGTGCTCACGGCCGCTCTTGGAGACGGTGTGCGCGGCGATGGAGACGTACTTGCGCCCCGTCACCCAGCCGGTGAGGTCGATGTCGTGGGTGGCCAGGTCCTTGACCACGCCGACGTCCGCTATGCGGTGCGGGAAGGGCCCCTGTCGGCGGGTGACGACCTGGTAGACGTCGCCGAGTTCACCGGCCTCCAGACGGGCTCGCAGCGAGCGCAGCGCGGGGTTGCACCGCTCGATGTGCCCGACACCGGCCACCAGGCCGCGCGACTCGAAGGCCTCGACGAGCCGGTGCGCCCCTTCCACGGTGGCGGCGACCGGCTTCTCGACCAGCGCGCAGACACCGGCCTCGGCGAGCCGCAGACCGACCTCCTCGTGCAGGGCGGTCGGGCAGGCCACGACGGCGTAGTCGATGCCCAGGGCGATGAGTTCGTCGACGGTGTTCAGGACGGGCGCGCCCTGGACGGCCCCGTGCTTGTCGCCCATCGGGTCGACGGCCGCGACGAAGTCGACGCCCTCAAGACCGGACAGGACACGGGCGTGATGACGCCCCATGGAACCCAGGCCGACGAGTCCGGCCCTCAGCGTTCTGGCGGCGCTCACAGCTGCTCCCCCAGGGCGTTCACGGCGGACGCGATGCGCTCCAGGTCCCCCGCGGACAGGGCGGGGTGCACCGGCAGCGAGACGACTTCGGCGGCGGCGCGCTCGGTCTCGGGCAGGTCCCAGGTGCGACCGGCCTTCTGGTCCGGTTCCCAGTACGGCTTCAGCCGGTGGATCGGGGTGGGGTAGTACACGGCGTTGCCGATGCCGGCCTCGGCGAGGCGCGCCATGGCGGCGTCCCGGTCGCCCCGCACGCGCACGGTGTACTGGTGGTAGACGTGCCGGGCGCCCTCGGCGACCCGCGGGGTGATCACGTTCGGCGCGGTGATGTGCTCGGTCAGGTACGCGGCATTGGCGATGCGCTGCTCGGTCCATCCCGCGAGCTTGGCGCGCTGGACCCGGCCGATCGCGGCGGAGACGTCCGTCATGCGCATGTTGGCGCCGACGATCTCGTTGGCGTAGCGCTGCTCCATGCCCTGGTTGCGCAACAGGCGCAGGGTGCGGGCGATGTCCGCGTCGGCGGTGGTGACCATGCCGCCTTCGAGGCTGTGCATGTTCTTGGTCGGGTAGAAGCTGAACGTTCCGGCGGTGCCGAACGCGCCGACCGGAGTTCCGTGCAGCGCGGCCGCGTGCGCCTGGCAGGCGTCCTCCACCACGGCCAGGCCGTGCCGTTCGGCGATGGCCATGATCCGGTCCATGGCGGCGGGGTGGCCGTACAGGTGGACGGGCATGATCGCCGCGGTGCGTGGCGTGATGGCGGCCTCGACGGCCGCCGGGTCCAGGCAGAAGGTGTCGGGCTCGATGTCCGCGAAGACCACGTCGGCGCCCACGAGGCGCACGGCGTTGGCGGAGGCGGCGAAGGAGAACGACGGCACGATGACCTCGTCGCCCGGCCCGAGACCGAGGGCGAGGAGCGTCAAGTGCAGCGCCGAGGTGCCCGAGTTGACCGCGACGCAGTGCCGCATGTCCACCAGTTCGGAGAACTCCGCCTCGAAGGCCGCTACCTCGGGTCCCTGTACGACCCGGCCGCTGCGCAGCACGCGCACCGCGGCCTCGATCTCGTCCTCACCGATCACGGGTCGGGCGGCGGGTATCGGCTCGTGAGTGTCGGACATCGACATCCCCCTCCTGTTCGGCGACCTCGAGGGCGCACCACGTTGTGCATAGGTCGGGAAGGGACGGCGTCGACGCGCGTGTCCGCATACCCGGGAGTTCGCCGATGTCTGCGGCGGCGAACGGCTTTCGCGGAAGACCCCCTGAAGGTCCCTGCGTGAAGACAGCCGTCGCGGACGACACGAGTGTGCGTGCACGTCGGCTGCGACTCGACGCGCTGTCATCAGCGCCGAGCCGCAGCTACGTTACCAGCACTGGAACAAAGTTTTTCCCCTGGGTTACGGCAGAGAGACCATGGTTTGACTCACGTTCATCGCAGCTCGCACACAGAGTGACGACGCGGTGCGGAAACCGATGGTGCGACGGAGCGGCGGGGCACAGAAAAAGCGCGGGACACCGTGGTTTTCACCGGTGTCCCGCGCTTCTTCGCTCGCGGCGCCGCGAGGGTGAGGGCCTGGTCAGTCCTCCGTGGTGACCGACACCGCCGGCTGAGCCTGCTGCTCGGCCGCCGCCGTCTTCGTCGCCGCCGCCTTCTTGGCGGTGGTCTTCTTCGCCGCGGTCTTCTTGGCGGCCGTCTTCTTGGCCGTCGTCTTCTTGGTGGCGGCCTTCTTCGCCGTCGCCTTCTTGGCCGTCTTGCGCGCCGCCTTCTTGGCGGGCGCCGACTCCTCGGCCTCGGGCGCCTCGGCCGGGGCCCCGGCCTCCGGTGCCTCGGCCGCCGGGAGGACCACGACGGCCGTCTCCTCGGACGAGGTGGGCGCGGTGGCCTTGCGCACGGCACGACGGCGCGGGCGGGCCTGGGCAGCACTCTCGGCGGGCACCTCGGCCGGCTCGGCGGCCTGCTCGGGCGCGGACGCGGCCGGTGCCTCGGCCTCTTGGACCGTCACCACGGTCTCCGCCGGCGAACCGGCGGGCGCCGACACCTTGCGGGTCGCCCGGCGGCGCGCCCGGCCCTTGGGCGCGGCCTCCTCCTCGGCCGGCGCGGACGGCGCCTCGACGACCGGGTCCTCGGCCGCCACCGGCTCGGCTTCCGCCTCCTGACGCGACTTCGGCACACGCTCGTCCGTACGGGACCTCGGCGCACGCTCCTCACGCGGCGCTCCCGCGGGGGCCGACGCCCTCCGGCCGGCCCTGCGGCGCGTACGGCCCCGGGACGCGGCCGCCTCGGCCTCGGCGACGCTGCTGTACAGCTCCTCGTCCGGGGCGAACGCGGGCTCCGGCATCGCGACGGGTGCCGCGCCCTCCGCGGCCACCTCGGCCTCGGTCTCCTCGACGACCTCCTCGGTCTCCGCGACCACGGCCTCGTGCATCTCGTGCTCGTGCTCGGCACCGCCCCGGCCGCGCTTCCTGCGCTTGCCGCCGGTGGAGACGGGCGCCTGGTCCATGTGGACGATCACGCCGCGGCCGTTGCAGTGGACACAGGTCTCGGAGAACGACTCCAGCAGGCCCTGTCCGACGCGCTTGCGCGTCATCTGCACGAGACCGAGCGAGGTCACCTCGGCGACCTGGTGCTTCGTACGGTCCCGGCCCAGGCACTCCAGCAGGCGCCGCAGCACCAGGTCCCGGTTGGACTCCAGCACCATGTCGATGAAGTCGATGACGATGATGCCGCCGAGGTCGCGCAGCCGCAGCTGACGGACGATCTCCTCGGCCGCCTCCAGGTTGTTCCTGGTGACGGTCTCCTCGAGGTTGCCGCCCTGACCGGTGAACTTGCCGGTGTTGACGTCGACGACGACCATCGCCTCGGTCCGGTCGATCACCAGCGAACCGCCGCTGGGCAGCCACACCTTGCGGTCCAGCGCCTTGGCGAGCTGCTCGTCGATCCGGTACGTGGCGAAGACGTCGACCTCGGAGGTCCACTTCTGCAGGCGGTCCGCCAGGTCGGGGGCGACATGCGAGACATAACCGTGGACGGTCTCCCACGCGTCGCCGCCGCTGACGATGACCTTGGAGAAGTCCTCGTTGAAGATGTCGCGCACGACCCGGACGGTCATGTCCGGCTCGCCGTACAGCAGCGTCGGGGCGTTGCCGTTCTTCGACTTCTTCTGGATGTCCTCCCACTGCGTCTGCAGCCGCTCGACGTCCCGGCGCAGCTCGTCCTCGCTCGCGCCTTCGGCGGCGGTGCGCACGATGACGCCCGCGTCCTCGGGAACGATCTTCTTGAGGATGGTCTTCAGCCGGGCCCGCTCGGTGTCGGGCAGCTTGCGGCTGATGCCGGTCATCGAGCCCTCGGGCACGTAGACCAGGTAGCGGCCGGGCAGGGAGACCTGGCTGGTCAGACGGGCACCCTTGTGGCCGATCGGGTCCTTGGTGACCTGGACCAGCACGGACTGCCCGGACTTGAGGGCGGACTCGATGCGGCGCGGCCCGTTCGCCATGCCCAGCGCCTCGAAGTTGACCTCGCCCGCGTACAGCACGGCGTTGCGGCCCTTGCCGATGTCGATGAAGGCGGCCTCCATCGACGGCAGGACGTTCTGCACCTTGCCCAGATAGACGTTGCCGACGTACGAGGTCGCCTGCTCCTTGTTGACGTAGTGCTCGACGAGCACGCCGTCCTCCAGGACGCCGATCTGCGTGCGCTCGCCGCTCTGGCGTACGACCATCACGCGCTCGACGGCCTCGCGGCGGGCCAGGAACTCGGCCTCGGTGATGATCGGCACACGGCGGCGGCCCTGCTCGCGCCCCTCACGGCGGCGCTGCTTCTTGGCCTCCAGACGGGTCGAGCCCTTGATGGACTGCACCTCGTCGGTGCCGTCACCGGCCCGCTCGTCCTTCTTGCGGGGCTCGCGCACCTTGACCACCGTGCGCTCGGGGTCGTCCGAGGACGGCTCGGCGTCGGCGGCCGTGTCACCGGCCCGGCGGCGGCGACGGCGACGGCGCCGGCTGCTGCTGGACGACGAGGGCTCCTCGCCGTCCTCGTCCGCCTCCTCGGCGTCCTCCTCGATCTGCTCCGCGGTGTCCTCGGCGTCCTGCGCGGCCTGCTCGGAGGCGAGCTCCTCGGAGTCCTCGGACTCCCCGGCCTCACCCTCGGCGGACTCGCCACGGCGACGGCGGCGACCACCACGGCGACGGCGACGGCGCGAACCGGTCTCCTCCGCCTCCTCGGTGTCGTAGCCCTCGGCCGACTCCTCCGGCTCCTCCGGCTCCTCTGCCTCGTCCACCTCCTCGGTGGCCTCCGGCGTCACCGCGGCGTACTCCTCGTCACCGCCCCGGCGACGGCGGCGACGGCGCTGCCCCGCGAGCTCCTCCTCGCCGGCCTCCTCCTGCTGCTCCACGGCCTCGGCGGCAGCGGCAGCGGCGGCCCGCTGCGGGGTCTGGAACATCGGCTCGGTGAAGACCGGCGCCTGGAACACGGCGACCGCGGGCCGGGCGGGCCGCTTCACGGTCTCGCCCGCCTCCTCCGCGACAGGCCGCGCGGGCTCGGAGAACCCGGTGGCGGCCTTGCGGGAGACGCGACGGCGGGAACGGCGCGATGCGCCCTCCTCGGCGACCGGCTCGGACTCCGGCGCGGCGGCCGCCTCGGCGGCGGTCGGCTCGGCGGCGGTCGGCTCAGCCTCCGCGGGGGCGCTCACGGGCGCCTCGACGGGCTCTTCGGCGGTCTCCGCCGCAGGCGCACCGGCCGGCGCGGAGACTCGGCGGCCGGCCCGGCGACGGGTGCGGCGCGAGGCGGCCTCTTCGGCCTCGGCAACCGGTTCGGCCTGCTCGCCGACCGGCGCCTCGGCGGGCACGGCGACCGGCTCGGGCTCATGGGTCTCTACGATCTCGGCGGCCTCCGGCGACGCGGCGGGCGCGGACACACGGCGCGTGGCACGACGACGCGCACGCGGCGGAGCCGCCTCCTCGGCGGCAGCCTCCGCGGTCACCGGCGTCTCGGCGCTCTCCGCGGTCTGCGCCTCCTCAGCCTCGCCGGAAACGGCGGGCACCACGACCTCAAGGGTCTCGGCGGCCTCCGGCGACGCAGCGGGCGCCGACACACGGCGCATGGCACGACGACGCGTACGCGGCGGAGCCGCCTCCTCGGCGGGGGCCTCCTCCGGCTGCGTCTCAGGGGAAACGGCGACCTCGGCCACCGCCTCCGTCTCTTCGATCTCCTCTGCCCCGGGGGCTTCCGCGACCTCCGCCGCCTCGGCGGGCGGTTCGGTCTCGGCAGCGGCCGGTATGGCCGGTCCGGTCACGGTCTCGGTCGCCGCGGCGTCGGCCGCGGTCGACGGCGGTCCCGCCGGGCGCGACGCTGCGCGGCGCCGGCGGCGCGGCGGCAGCGTGTCGCTGGGGGTGGTGTTCTCGGAACCCTGGGTGGGTTCGGTCGGTTCGAGCATGCGGGCGTATCTCCCGTCAGGCTCCCGGGCGCCGCACCTGGTCCGGCATGGGTGCCGGTGACGTCCGCGGCTCGCGCGATGCGCGGTGCCGCCGTCCGCGGTGCGGGCGCCGCACGGAAGCTGTCTGTGTCCTGTCTCGCCGGTTCCGTACACCATGTCGCGTACGGCCTGGCGAAAGTCTTCTGGTCGGTGCGCTGCCCGACCCAGGTGGCTCCCGAGTACGAGGGCGGCGCTACGACGTCCGTCCCTACGCGGAACCTTCCTTACTCCGGCGTCGCCGCGGCGGCAGTCACGGCGGCCGTGTGCGGCTCGGTCGCTACTGCCTCGCGGTCGGGCGCGAGTGGGTCGGTCACCGTGCCGGTCTCTTCATCGAACAGCCCCTGCGCCAGCCTGGTCACCGCTGCGGGGACCGGCGGCGCCAGGTCGGCCACGGCGCGGAGACCGGACAGGACGTCGTCGGGTCGTACGGCAGGCGTCACGTGCCGAACCACCAGCCGCAGTATCGCACAGGGCTGGTCGGCAGGCCTATCAGCCTGCGAGCTCTGCGTTGTCACACTTTCCAGGGTCGCGACCGCGGCACGGGCGTCGAAGGTACGGACGCCGTTCTTGGTCATGCGCTGGACCTCCACGGCCCCGGCCCCGTTGAAGGCCTCGACCGCGCGTCCGGCCTCGGCCGGGTCCACGCCGTCCAGCCGCAGCTCCCACACGGAAGCCGTCAGCCGGTCGGCCAGTCCCGCCGTACGGGCCTCGACCGCGTCGACGATGTCGAGCCCGGTGGGCAGCGACTCGTCGAGGAGTTCGCGCAGCTTGTCCGGGTCACGCGCCTCGGTCAGCGCGATTTCCAGGTACTCCGCCTCACTGCCCGTGCCGGTGGGTGCGGCATTGGCATACGACACCTTCGGATGCGGCGTGAACCCCGCCGAGTACGCCATCGGTACCTCGGCACGGCGCAACGCACGCTCGAAGGCGCGCTGGAAGTCACGGTGGCTGGTGAACCGGAGGCGGCCGCGCTTGGTGTAGCGCAGTCGGATGCGCTGCACCGCGGGTGCGGGCGGCGGGCCTTCGGGCTGTCGCTTGCCCAGTGTCGTTCAGTCCTTCGTGAGAGCGGTGGTACTGCTACCTAGAGTACGTGTCTCGGCCGCCTTCGGTTCCCGCCGGGAGATCGCTCGGGGCCCGCCCGGATCCCCGATGAGCATGCGCCGCAGGTCGGCGCGGGCCTGCCGCGCGGACTCGCGTACGAGGGCCGTCGCCTGCCGCGCGGACTCGTGTGCGAGGGCCAGTGTCCGCCGCGCCGCCCGGCTCACAGCGTGCGCGGCCGCTGCGGCCGGCCGCAGCACCGCGTCCCGGAGGACGTGCCCGATCGGCGTCAGCACCGTCCGGTACGCCCACCGCACCGGCTCCACGAAGATCCACCGGAAGAGGGCGCCCAGGAACCGGCCCACGAGGAGCGACACATGCCCGGCGACGCGCCAGGCATGGCCGAACGCGGCGCCGATCTCGCGTCCGACGGCCCAGAGGACGCGCCCGACCGGGGCGAGGACCCACCGGCCGACGGCGAGCGCGGGCGGCACGAGGCCCACGCGCACGATCCAGTACAGGGCGACCCCGGCACCGGTGCCGATCACGTGTACGGCTCGTACGGCACCGGCCGCGACCCAGGCGATCCCGTGTCCCAGTGGCGTCAACACGTACCGGTACAGCCACCTGGCCGGAACCACGACCAGGTACCCCACGAGCCACGCCACCGCCGCGAACGCCCCGGCGCCGAGAGCGGCGAGGACGTACCCGGCGCCCTTCAGCAGCCGGGTGACCACACGTCCCACGGGGGCCAGTACACGCGCGTACCCCCACGCGAACCCGGAACCGATCCCGCGCAGCACCCGGCCGAGCCCGGTACCGATCCAGCGCATCAGCCGGGCGGCAGCGCGACCGAGTGGCGTGAGCACGTGCTCGTACAGCCACGCGGCCGGGACGACGACCAGGCGGTGCCCCAGCCAGGCCGCGGCCCTACCGAGGGGAACGAGGACGTAGCGCCACAGCGTCACCCATGGCCACACGAACGCCGCCCACGCCATCCACAGCAGGGCGCGGCCCACCGGCCTCAGTACGGCGTCGCGCAGGAGCCGTCCGCCGGCGACCAGCGCGTCCCACACCATGCGCACCGGAACGACCAGCACGAGCACGACGATCCGCACGGGCAGGCGGACGGCGACGGTGAGACACCCCTCGACAGGGGGCCGCGGCGACGGTTTCTCCAGGTCCATGCCGACATAGACGCCTCAGCGGCCCGTACGGATGCGGAGACACGAGCCGCCGTGCTCCGGGGACGCGAACCCGGTGAGCCACTCGCTGATATGACGAGACCTCAGCACCCGCACCGCCTGCCCCCCATGATGCCGCCCGGCCCCGCAGGTGCGGCTGCGGGGCCGTGGCCGCAGGGTGGGGTGGTCGGGTCAGACACTGGTCAGCGCGGCCCGGCCCCGTTCGGCCTTCGCCGGTCCGGCTGGGGACGGCCGCACGTCGAAGTCGAAGATGGAGGTCGGCACGTACAGCGAGCAACAGGCATTGGGGATGTCGACGATGCCGCTGATACGTCCCTCGACGGGGGCGGCGCCAAGCAGGAGGTAGGCCTGCTCACCGGTGTAGCCGAACCTCTTGAAGTACTCGACGGCGTTCAGGCAGGCCCGTCGGTAGGCCAGCGTCGCGTCCATGTAGTAGTTGGTGTCCGTGTCGTGGTCGACGGAGATCCCGATGAAGGTGAGGAACTCCGAGTAGCGCGGCTCGACATTGCCGGGCATGAACACCGGGTTGGTGGAGATTCCGTAGGTCTCCATGCCGCCCTTGATCAGGTCCACATGGAAATCGATGAATCCGCCCATCTCGATGGCACCGCAGAAGGTGATCTCTCCATCGCCCTGGCTGAAGTGCAGGTCGCCGCCGGAGAGTTTGGCGTCCTTCACGTATACGGGGCAGTAGGCCCGCGAACCGCGCGTGAAGTTCTTGATGTCCTGGTTGCCTCCGTTCTCACGGGCCGGCACCGTGCGTGCGCCCTCCGCGGCGATGCGTGTGGCGAGGTCTCCGGTGGCCTTGCCGGCGAGCGCATGGGAGGAGTCCGGGGGCACGGCGAGGGGCGGCACCCGGTCCGGGTCCGTGTCGATCAGTGCCTTCTCGCGCGCGTTCCACCGGGCGAGCATCTCGGCGGAGGGAGCGGTTCCGAACAGTCCGGGGTGAGTGATGCCCGTGAAGCGGATCCCGGGAAGATGACGGGAGACCGCTTGCTGCCCGTGGAAGTCCCATATCGCCTTGTAGGCGTCCGGGAAGTAGTCGGTCAGGAAGCCACCGCCGTTGGCCTTGGCGAAGATGCCGGTGTATCCCCAGCCCTGGCCCGCCGCGTCCCCTGCCTGCTGGGGAACGGGGCCGAGGTCGAGTAGGTCGACCACCAGCAGGTCGCCTGGTTCCGCTCCTTCCACGCCTATCGGGCCACTGAGCATGTGGGGGATGGTCAGATCGATGTCCCGCACGTCGTTGGCGGAGTCGTTGTTGCCGACCTGGCAGTCGGTCCAGTCACGGCATTCGATCCGGAACTCGGCTCCGGGCTTCACCATGGCGACGGGGGGGATATCCGGGTGCCACCTGTTGTGTCCAGGCGGGTCCTGTTCGCGCATCGACTTGGTCTGGTCCACGCTGTAAATAACTTCGGGCATGACAGCCTCACTTTTCTGGTCCGGTCAGGTCGGTGTGCCCGCGTTCCCGGCTGATCCGGGAGGTGTGGCCGACGGGGTTGTCCCGGTCGGCTGCCGTGATTTCCTGGTGAGCGGCCACAGTGCCCCGAACACCAGGAGGGCGAAGGCCCCTTGGGCTATGGCGATCTCCGTCGTGTGCTTCCAGTAACCGGAGAGCAGCAACGCAGCGGGGATCACGCCGGTGATCCAGCCTTCGATCGCCGTCACCCAGCCCACATAGACGGTGAGTTTCGCCATCTTGAGGCCGAGCAGCAGGAAGAACAGGAACCACAGGAACGCCCAGTACAGCCAGATCACCCCGAACGGGTAGTCCTTGAAACGGTGGAAATTGACGAACGAATACCCCAGGGCGGCAATGGCCACAAACAGGGAGTAGTAGCCGACGCCCGAGGTGTCGAGACCGGCCAGGAGGCCGATTCCCACGTAGAGATAGGTGAATGCGAACAAGTAGATGCCGGAAGCCGCCAGAATCTTGTCCTGGTCGCCGTCGGCCGTGAAGATGAGGTAGGTCGGCGTCACCGTCTGCAGTACACCTACGAACAGGTTGAACACCGCTCCCGACCGGGCCTCGACCTTCTCCAGCAGCAACAGGCCGTTCATGAACAGCACCGCACCGACGACCGGCACCGACCGGTACGCCGGTGTCGCCGCCGAGCTCAAGGCTCTCGCGACGCGGGTTCGGGAACTCGAGGAGGAGGCCCGCTCCGCCATGCACGAGCTGCACGCGACCGATCCGGAGCGGTTCGTCCGCTGCCGGGACGGTCACGAGCCATGGCCGGGCGAGATCCCGGCGGGGTTCATCCCGCGCCACACCTGCAGGGACCAGTGTCTCTACCATGATCGCGGAGTACTCGAAGCGATCATGCAGTGCACCTGCGGCGGGCCGGTCTGCCAGGCGTGCGAGATCGGCGGCAAGCCCTGAGGGCTCGCTCGACCCGGGCCCAGTCCCTGATGCGCGGCAACACCTGACCGGCGACGGTCGAGGCACCGGCCGCGCACGGGCAGCCGGAGCAGATCCGTCCTACCCGGCTACCGGCCCCGTCTGGCTCGACCGCTCCTCGTGGCGGGCGTGTACCGCGATCCGGAGCAGTTCCTCGACCGCACCGGTCAACCTGCGGTCCTTCGGCCACACCGCGCGCAGCTGCCGATGCAGATCCACCCCCGTCACCGGGACCTCCACGATGCGCCCCTCGGCCAGGTCCTCCTCGACGGTGACCGCGCTGAGCACCGCCGGACCGGCCCCTTCGACCACGGCGCTGCGCATCGCGGCGTTGGCGTCCAGCACCATCAGGGGTCTGACCGGCTCGACGCCCGCTTCGGCGAGTACCCGCTCGAGGGTCTCGCGCGTACCTGAACCGACTTCGCGGACGATCAGGCGGGTCCGGGCCAGCTCCTCCAGATCCACCGGCTCCCGCCGTCGTGCCCAGGCATGCTGCGGCGCGACCACGACGACCAGCCGGTCGCTGCCCACCTGGCGTGAACTGAGTCCGGACGGCACGGCGGGCGCCTCGATAAAACCCAGGCTGATCCGGCCACTCGCGGCGAGCGCGCCAACCTGTTCGGAATTGGTCACTTTGAGGCTGACGTAGACATCGGGCGATCGCCGCTGCAGCGCGCCGATCCAGCGGGGTACGAAGTGTTCGGCCAGCGTCATGCTGGACGCCAGGCGCAGATCGTCGGCGCGGTCGGCGCGCAGTGCCGCGGCTCCCGCCATCAGTGAGTCCACTTCGGCCAGCACCCGCCCCGACCACTGGCACACCGCCTTGCCCTCGGTGGTGAGCACGGAGCCGCGGGTGTCGCGGTTCACCAGGGTCAGCCCCAGGCGCCGCTCCATCTGGGTCAGCCGCTTGCTCGCGGCGGGCTGGCTGATCCCCATCCGCTCGGCGGCCCGGCCGAGGCTGCCGAGCTCGGCCACCAAGGTCAGCAATTGGAGGCTGCCGAGGTCGGGAGGCGACGCGCTCATAACCACAGCCTATGAGGGCATGCCCAAGTGGGCATACCGGGTCCCCGCCCGCCCGGCGAGTATGGAGCTGTCCGGAAGAACCGCGAGAGCGCCCGGACCCGACGCGATGAGGACGTCGACGCGATACCGGTTCCACCACCCGGTATTCCAGACGGTGTAGGGCCCACGGATTCGCCCGCCACCTTCTCCCAGAGCGAGACCGAGAAGAGTAAGGACCAACCATGTCTCACCATCTCGACACTCCGCTGGCGGCCCAGAACGGTCAGCTGTTCATCGATGACCTGTATGTCTTCCCGGGCGAGCGCAGCACGGTGTTCGTCATGGACGTCAATTCCGACATCACCGGCGTCTACGCCCAGCCGGGATTCCACCCGGAGGCACGGTACGAATTCAAAGTCCATTTCGACGGCGCCGACGTCGAGACCCTGACCTATCGTGTCTCCTTCGGCGAGCCCGACTTGGAGGGCAGCCAGTCCCTGCGGCTGCATGTCCTGACCGGGGGCGAGGCGCGCGAGGACTCCGCCGAGGGCGACCTTGTGCTCGAGGGCCGCACCGGTGAGACGGCCGCCGCGGACGGCACCCGCCTCTGGGCCGGGCGCATCTCCGACTCGTTCTACATCGACCTGTCGCTGCTGGCCGTCGTCAACGGGGCGGTGGCGAAGGGGACGGCGGTGGACCTGTCGGACTGGCACCCGAAGGAGGCCCAGAACAGCTTCGCGGGCACCACCGTGGAGTCGATCGTGCTCGAGGTGCCCCATGAGCACGCGCTGCTGCGCCCCGGGGCTCGCACCGGCGTGTGGTGCGCGACCAAGCTGGCCACGGACGCCGGCGGATGGCGGCAGACCAACCGCGGCGGGCATCCCATGATGTGGCCGATCTTCTGGCCCGGCGACACCGACTTCTCCAACCCCGCCAACACCCGGCACCCCTCCGAGGACTTCGCCGCCGCCGGCGAGCTCATCGCCGGCCAGGTCGCGGCCGTCGTCGCGGCCACCGGGACCTGCGCCGACCCGGAGGGGTACGGCCGGACCGTGGCCCGGCAGCTGTTCCCCGACGTACTGCCCTACGTCGTCGGAACCCCCGCGACGTACGGCTTCGTCACCCGCAACGGCCGCACCCTGGCCGACAACGCGCCTGAGGCGATGCTGTCCCTCGTGACGAACACGGCCGTGCCGGCCGGGCTCAAGCCGTCCGTCGCAGAGCACCTGCGGACCGCCGGCTTCCCCTACGTCGTGCCGGTCTGACCGTCCCCGCCCGCGCCACCGCGGGACGAGCTCACCGGAACGGGTCAGGTCGTACGAGCCACGAGGCGCCGGTGAGCGCGGAGGGCTCCCGCGAGCAATGTGCTTGCGGGAGCCCTCCGGTGTGCCGCCTGCAGGTGAAAGGTGAGAAGACGATCACGAGCAGGACGTCCGGGGCGACCAGGTCGTCAGGGGCGGAGGAGCAGGTTGCCGCCGCGCTCTTCGCGGCGGCGTAGCGCCTGGCCACCTCCTGCCAGTTGACGACCTGCCACATCGTCTCGATGAAGTCCACCTTCTGGTTCTTGTACTGCAGATGGAAGGCGTGCTCCCAGGCGTCGAAGACCAGCACCGGGGTCGAGCCCTGGCCGACGTTGTCCTGATGGTCGTAGACCTGCTCCACGATCAGCCGGCCGCTCAGCGGCTCGTACGCCAGCACACCCCAGCCCGAACCCTGGGTGGTGGCCGCCGCCTTGGACAGCTGGGCCTTGAAACCGGCGAAGGAACCGAAGGACTCGGTGATCGCGTCGGCCAGGTCACCCACACCGTCCTGGACCTGCGGCTCGCCGCCGCCGTCCTTGGACGCGACGCCGCGGCCGGTCCTATTCGGCGCGGTGTTCGGCCGGTGCGGGCTGCGCGAGGCCCGCCGTCCACTTCTCCTCGATGCGGGCGACCTTCCACACCAGCAGGGCAATGGCCCAGGTGGCGAAGAACAGACCGACGATGACGTAGCCGATGATGTTGAGGTCGAGCCCGGCGACCCGGTCCCAGAACGCGCCGTGCAGGTGAGCCTTCTCGGCTACCAGGCCGAGGAGTTCGACGGTGCCGATGATCAAGGCGACGGCGACGGACAGGCCGGTCATGGTGAGGTTGTAGTAGACCTTGCGGACCGGCTTGGAGAACGCCCAGCCGTAGGCGAAGTTCATGAACGAGCCGTCGATGGTGTCGAGCAGGGACATGCCGGCCGCGAACAGGATCGGCAGACACAGGATCGCGTACCAGGGCAGGCCGGAGGCCGCGCCCGAACCGGCGAGGACGAGCAGCGCGATCTCGGTCGCCGTGTCGAAGCCGAGGCCGAAGAGGAGGCCCAGCGGGTACATCTGATGGGGCCTGGTGATCGACTTCATCAGGCGGCCCAGGAGGCGGTTCATGAAGCCGCGGTTGTTGAGCTGCTCCTCCAGGGCGGCCTCGTCGAAGTGGCCGGTGCGCATCTGCCGGAAGACCTTCCAGATATCGGCCATGATGAGCAGGTTGATGAACGCGATGACGTAGAGGAACGTCCCGGAGACGGTCGTGCCGATCCAGCCGGTGACGTTGTGCAGTTGGGAGTTGTCGTTCTCGACGGGTCCGGCCAGCGCCTTCACTCCCAGGGAGAGGAGGAAGGCGAGGGCGAAGACGATGCTGGAGTGGCCGAGGGAGAACCAGAAGCCGACCGACAGCGGGCGCCGGCCCTCGTTCATCAGCTTCCGGGTGGTGTTGTCGATGGCGGCGATGTGGTCGGCGTCGAAGGCGTGCCGCATGCCGAGGGTGTACGCGGTGACGCCGATGCCCATGCCGAAGGTCTTGGTGCCCAGGCTGTAGTGCTCGGGAGCGACGATCGCCACCAGGGTGAACCAGCCGATGACGTGCAGCGCCAGGATGAAGGCGGCCATCCCGCCGAGACTGGCCCACTCCTTGCGGGTCATCGATGTACGGATGCGGTGCCACGAGATGCCGCGTCCGGAAGCCGGGGCGCCCGGCCGGACGGAAGCGGAATCGGGAGCGGTGGTCATGGGAGCGTGGGCCTTACTGCTCGGCAGGAGGCTGTTTTCAGCCGCGCCTACCAGGTTTCTGCGAATCAGTCGCAACTACAAGTTAGCCGCAGTAAAGCCCACATCAGAATTCGGTCAATGGCCCGAAAAAAGGCAGAGAAGGCCGCGCGTCATACGGGCGGCAGGGGCTGCTCCGTCCACACGGTCTTGCCGTCGTGGGTGTAGCGGGTGCCCCATCGCTCCGTGAGCTGCGCGACCAGGAAGAGCCCGCGTCCGCCCTCGTCCGTGCTGAGGGCCCGCCGGAGGTGAGGGGACGTGTGGCTGGTGTCGGACACCTCGCAGATCAGGCACTGCGTACGGATGAGGCGCAGGATGATGGGGCCGGCCGCGTACCGGTAGGCGTTGGTGACCAGCTCGCTGGCCACCAGCTCGGTGGTGAAGGCCAGATCCGTCAGTCCCCATTCGGTCAGTTGCTCCGTCGTCAGCTCCCTGGCGCGGGCAGCGGCGGTCGCCTCCAGGGGCAGCTGCCACGAGGCGACATTCTGTGGCGGCAGCACCCGGGTACGGGCGATGAGCAGGGCGATGTCGTCGCTGGGCAGGTGGTCCGTGGGCAGCAGCGCTTCGACCACGGCGTGGCAGGTGCGGTCCAGAGGATCGGCGGAGACGCTGAGACATTCGTGCAGATCCGCCAGCGCGGCGTCGACGTCGCCGTTGCGCGCCTCCAGGAGGCCGTTGGTGTAGAGCGTGAGCAGACTGCCCTCGGGAAGGTCGATGTCGCATGTTTCGAACGGCAGTCCCCCGAGGCCGAGCGGCGGTCCTGCGGGCAGGTCGAGCACGGTCACCTGGCCGTCCGGGGTGGACGCCATCGGTGCCGGGTGGCCGGCGCGCGCCATCGAGCAGCGCCGGGAGACCGGGTCGTAGACCGCGTAGAGACAGGTGGCTCCGACCACCTGCTCCACCACCGACCCCTGGCCGTCGGCGTTGGCCTCCAGTTCGGTGGCCAGCAGACTGACCAGATCGTCCAGCCGGGCCACGAGCTCGTCGGGTTCCAGGTCGAGGCTGGCCAGGGTGCGCACGGCGGCCCGCAGACGGCCCATCGAGGCCGCGGCGTGGATCCCGTGGCCGACCACGTCCCCCACGACGAGAGCGACCCGGGCCCCCGACAACGGGATCACGTCGAACCAGTCACCGCCGATACCCGGCTCACCGCTCGCCGGGAGGTATCGACAGGCCACCTCGACGGCCGGGAGGTCGGAGGCCGCTCTCGGCAGCAGACTGCGCTGCAGCGTCAGGGCGGCGCTCTGCTGCTGGGTGAAGCGCCGCGCGTTGTCGATGCAGACGGCCGCACGCGAGGAGAACTCCTGGGCCACCGCGGCGTCGTCGTCCTCGAAAGGCTCTGAATGGCGCGCTCGCCACAGACCCACGATGCCCAGGACCAGACCGCGCGCCACCAGGGGCACGACGATCAGCGAATGAACGCCGAGACCCATGGCGATCTCGACCCGCCGCTGGTCCATGGCTTGCCACTCGGGGCGGAGGGACAGCAGCCGCTCGAGAATCGGGCGCTGCTCGGCCAGGCACCGCGCCTGCGGGGATTCCGGAAGGAGCGGGACCACCTCGCCCTCCTGGTACGGGACCCGGCGATCCGGGGGAGAGAGGGCCACCCGGACCAGCGGGACCGCCACACCAGGAGGTGGTTCGTCGCCGAGTGTCACCGGCTTCAGAAGGTCCACCGAGCAGTAGTCGGCCAGGCCTTGGGCGGCCACCTCGGCCAGCTCCCGGGCGGTCTGGGTCACATCGAGCGAGGTGCCGATCCGGGCGCTCGCCTCGTTCAGCAGGGTGAGCCTGCGCCGGGCTCGATGGCGCTCGGTCACGTCCTCGATCGTCTCGGCCACACCGAGGACCCGGCCCGTGGCGTCCTCCATCCGGAACGCCGAGACGGACACCATCCGTTCCCGGCCCGGATCCAGCCGGGTCCGGGCGGACTGCTCTGTGAAGATCAACGGCTCGCCGGTCTCCAGCACGTGCCGGACCCGCTCCTCGGCCGGACCCGCGTCCTCATCGACGAGGAATTCGCGGGGGCGATGTCCCACCGGCGCCTCGGCGGGGACGCCGCTCGCCTTTTCGACGGCGCGGTTGACCCGGAGCACCGTCCTCTCCGGGCTGTGGATGACCAGACCGATCGGGGAACGGTGGTACAGGCCGTCCAGCAGCGCACGGTCCCGCTGCCAGGCGATGATCTCCGCCACCGGGGCACCGACCAGAAACCACTCCCGGCTGTCCCCGTCCCGGGTGATCGCACGGGCCCGGAAACCGAGCTCCACACGCCGTCCGTCACGGTGCTGGACGGGCAGAGCCCCGAACCAGCTCCCCGTGCTCATGGCGTCCGCGGCGGCGGCCCGCGCGGCAGGCAGGTCACGGGCGTCGATCAGCAGGTCCCGCCACGCCCGTCCGATCACTTCCGTGGCCTTGTAACCCAGCAGCTCCTGGGCGCGTGCGCTCCAGCCGACCACGGTGCCGTGCTCGTCGAGCACGGCCGAGGCACTGTGCCCGAGGGCGAACGGATCCTCCGGGCTCTCGCTGAACAGCATCGACGGCGTCCCCATAGCCACCACCTTGCCTCCGTGACTCCGATCTTCCTCCCCCCGGTCTCCGTCCGCGACTCTCCCGGTCCTTTCGGCCCAGCGGTTCGGCAGGAGTGCTCGGCGGCGCCCACACGTCCGCGCTCAGGAGGCGAGGATGCCGATGCCGTCGCCCAGCAGTTTGAGTCCGAGGACGAAGAAGAGGACGGCCATCAGGGCTGCGTTGTGCTGTGCTGTCCAGTCCCGCCAGGAGCCAAGGATTCGTTCGGCCCGCTCGCCCATGAACAGGAAGACGGCCAGCGGTGCGAGGACCCCGAGCGAGGCGATGACGACGAAGACGGCGAGTGCCCCGATCTGCTCCGGCACCGGGATTCCGTCCGAGCTGATCGAGGCGCCCGCGGCAAGGGTCAGGGGTGCGTTCTTGGCGTTGGCCGCCGACAGCAGCAGCCCCAGCCCGAAGACCTTGAGCGGGGTGAAGCGGTCGATCGCGGCCATCCACTTCGGCAGCCGGGCCTGCGCGGGGTCGGTGGGGCGTCGGCGCCACTGCCGGACGGCGAAGAGGACGAGCAGCACGCCCAGGGCGAGCTTCAGAGCCCCGACCCAGGTGGCCGGGTGCTTGTTGGTGGACGCGCCACCCGGGCCGCCCACCGCGAGCATGATCGCGCCGAGGAGTGCCAGGCCCAGGAGCCAACCCACGGCGAACAGGGTCCCGTTGAGGCGGCCGCGCCCAGTGGCCAGGAGGAGGATGATCGCCACGATGGGGAGCGGGCTGACCGCGACACCGGCCGCCAGGCCCAGCACCTCGCCTACGGCGTGTCCCAAGGTGGGCTCCTCGCGGGTAGAGAGGTCGGGCCGGCCGGGCAGCCGGGGTCCGGCTCAGTTCTTGATTCCGCTGATGGCCATCGGCAGATGGCGCGGACCTCGCAGAACGGCGTTGCGGCGGTAGGGAGGCGGGTCCTCGACCAGGCGCGGACCGTCGCGGCGGCGCGCGAGCTCGGTCAGGGCGAGCCGGGCTTCCAGCCGGGCGAGGGGGCGCCGAAGCAGTTTGCGAGGAACGCGCACCACGCGGATCCCTGACACCCGTTGAGATCGACGGCAAGCCCCATGAGCATTCAGCTCCTTCGCGAGGTGGTCACGGGCTCTGCCGTCGTTCCACGCCGGCCGCCAGCCCGGACGCGAGCTGTCCCCTGCGCCCCAGCGTGTGCGAGCCCGTCCACGGGCGCACGTCCGCCAAGCCGACAGAGTGAGCCCGGCACCGGGACAGCCCACGGGCCTCGCGTTCCCGTCAGGGATTCCCGGATCGTGCGGTGGCGGGTGCCCGGGCGGTGCGGGCCCGGGAGGCCGCTTCGACGACGCTGAGCAGCCGGTGCCGGTGCAGGACATGGTCGAAGCCCGGGACGATGTGGGCGCTGTCGCGGAGGTCGGCGGCGAGCGCGGCACGGACCCCCGTACGTCTGTATCGAGTCCCTCCGCCCGATCACATCGGGGAAAGGGCTCGACCATTCGCCCAAGTGCTGTCCGGTCCCTGGCCCCGCTCAGGCGAAGTGCCGGATACGAGCGGCCGTTTCGGGCGTGGACGGCGGCCAGTCGTCCACGGATCCGGTCCTCATCGGCAATGGGTGAGCGAGCGCTCGCAGGAGAGCCGTACGCCCCAGGCCACGACGAGCGGTACTACGTCCACCACGACGGCCGCGCCACCAAGGGCCGGGCGGCCCGATGAGTTCCGGAGCCCGCCGGGGTCTACCTCTGCACAAGCCAAAGCTGCGAGCTCTGTGAGGGGACCATGACCACCCACGCAAAACCCCCCGTCGTCGACGCCGCAACCTGGGAGCACCGGCTCCAGGCACTGCGGGCCCGGGAGAAGGCCGCGACGCGGGAGCTCGACGCCATCGCCGCCGAGCGCCGTCGCCTGCCGATGGTCGAGATGCCCGACTACACCCTCGAGGGCGAGGGCGGGCCGGTCCGGCTGCCGGACGTCTTCGAAGGCAAGAGGCAACTGATCGTCTACAACCACATGTGGTTCGCCGGCAAGGAATGGCAGTGCCCGGGCTGCACGGGGTTCACCTCGCAATACACCCGCCTGGAGTTCCTGGACAACTACGATGCGCGATTCGTCATCGTCACCCAGGGCCCGATCAAAGAGGCACTCGCCTACAAGCAGCGGGTCGGCAACCGGATGCCGTGGTACTCGACAGCGAACAGCTCGTTCGGGGCCGACGTCGGCGCACCGCCCGACGGAGGATTCGCGGTCAACGTGTTCCTGCGCGACGGCGACACCGTCTACCGCACCTGGCACACCAACGGCCGGGGTACCGAGCAGCTCAGTCACTCCTTCGCGCTGATCGACCTCCTGCCGTACGGACGGCAGGAGGAATGGCAGGACTCGCCCGAAGGCTGGCCTCAGTCACCCACCTACAGCCGGTGGGCGACGTCCAAGGACATCGCCGCGGCCTACGGCCCGGGCGCCGACGGCAGCTGAACGGGGCGACCATTGCCCGGCGTCGCCGACGCCGGGCACGTGGGTGCCACGCTGGTGCGGGTCCGGGTCGGCATGCGGCAGTCCCCCCAGAACGCCGCTGCTCACCCGCCTAAAAGCAACCAATGGTTGCGCATGGCCGGGAAACGCTCTACCGTGATACGCAACCAAAGGTTGCGAGAGGGGAAATCCGGTGGAGTACGGCAGCATCGAGCGGGAGATCCACATCGAAGCCACGCCCGAGGTGGTCTACGAGGTCATCAGCAGGCCCGAACACCTGCGGGAATGGTGGCCGGACGAAGCCGAGCTCGAGCCGGTGCCCGGCGCCACCGGGGCCATCACGTTCGGCGACAGCACTGCGCCGGGGGCGAATGTCGTACCACTCACGGTCTTGGAGGCCGACCCGCCCCGGCGGTTCTCCTTCCGGTGGGTGTACGACGAGGGTGAGGCCGCGACGTCGGCCAACTCCCTCCTGGTGACCTTCGAGTTGGTCCCGTCCGGTGCGGGCACACTGCTGCGCTTCACCGAGACGGGGTTCCGGGAGAAGGGCTGGGAGGCGGCTGTACTCGAAGAGGAGTACCGCCAGCACGTCACCGGCTGGGACCACTTCCTGCCCCGCCTGGTCACCTACGTCGCCCGGCTGGTGGCGGCGCGATGAGCGTCACCATCGACGACGAGCTCTGGTCGGCGGTGGGGGACCCGACCCGTCGGCGGATGCTCGACCTGTTGTTGACCGACGGCGGCGGAACGGCGACCACGCTGAGCGAGCAACTGCCGGTCACGCGGCAGGCGGTCGCCAAACACCTCGGTGTCCTCGACCGGGTCGGACTGGTTCACGTCACGCCGTCCGGGCGCGAGCGCCGCTACGACGTGGACGAGGCCCAGCTTGCCCGCGCGGTCGCGCAACTGTCGGCGGTCGGGGCCACCTGGGACGCCCGGCTGCAGCGCATCAAGCGGATCGCCGAAGCAATCCAGCGCACCCGGGAAAGCTGACCGCTCCCGAACGAACGCCGCGCGTCCGTGGCGGCGCTGGCCAACCGCGCCCGAGTACGGGCGCCCACATGAGAAAGAGGCAGCGAGATGGTGGACATCCTGCACAGGATCGGAGTCACGTCGTCTCCCGACGACGTCTACGCGGCCTTGACCACGGTCGAGGGGCTGGCGAGCTGGTGGACCGAGGACACGGACGGCGACGGCAAGGTCGGAGGAGTACTCCGCTTCCGCTTCGTGCCGGGTGGGTTCGACATGAAAGTCCTGGAGGCTCAGCCCGCCGAGCGCGTGCTCTGGGAAGTCGTCGACGGACCCGACGAGTGGATCGGCACGCGGATCCACTTCGAGCTGAAGCAGGAGGACGGCTTCACCATCGTGTTGTTCCGGCACGAGGGCTGGAAGGAGCCGGTGGAGTTCATGTACCACTGCACCACCAAGTGGGCGACCTTCCTGATGAGCCTCAAGAAGCTGGTCGAAACCGGCAAGGGCGAACCCGCGCCGCACGATGTCAGTATCAGCAACTGGCACTAGACCGTGCCCGTCATGTCCGGGCAAGGCTCGACAAGCAGTGCGAACACAGCAGGACAGAGGTGCCAAGTTGGCTCCCGCAGGAGCCAGTGCCAAGATGTCGCATGTGCTTGTTTTGGACCCTACGGCAACCGTTGCCGGCACGTTCCCGAGCTTGGCTGAGGGCGGAGGCATGAACGTCCAGCTGCTGGTGGTACCGGGCTGCGCCAACGAAGCTGCGGCACGCGACCTGCTGACTCGGGCCCTGTCCGATCTCGGACTCGCGGACGTGAACGTCGGCACCCGGATGGTCGGCAGTCCGGAACTGGCTGCCGAGTTGAGGTTCGTGGGGTCGCCGACGTTCTTGATCAACGGATTGGATCCGTTCGGCGAGCCCGATCGGGTTCCCGGGCTGACCTGCCGGGTCTATCGCGGCCCGGACGGTGCCCTGTCCGGCCTCCCGGAGATCCGCGAGCTGCGGAAGGCACTGCGACAGGCAGCCGCGCAGGCTGAAGATGCCCGGACGCTCCCGTCCCGGCCCGCGTGACCCGGTTCGTATTCAAGGCTGAAGACCGTGGCCGGGCATGCGGTGCCGCCTCCCGCTGAGGGTCGCCGACAGTCCGAACCGAGCTCGCGCAGCGGGACAAGGCCTCGACCCCGTCCGCGACCTGAGCGAAGAAGCCGAAGGGGACCACGTTGGTCACTCGCCCACGCAGTGGCCGACCCACCGCGACGCCGTCGGCGAACGCCAAGAAGGGGTCCGGCTGGGCCGCCCGGAGGGAAAGCCGGGCGTGCCCCCGATCGGCCCGTCAACCGGTCCGCTCATCAGCCACCCCGCCGGGGAGCTTGGCCGCGAGTACGTTCACCGGGGTGATCGTGGGCGGCGCGCTGAACAGCTCGCCGCCACGGGCCTCGATCTGTTGACGCACCTTGCCTTGGTAATGCGCTTCGCGGTCCTCTTCTGTCTCGAAGGCGTCGAAGATCCGGAAGGAGCTGGGTCCGAGCCGGAAGGAGAACCAGGCCAGAGTCCCCGACGCCGCGTCGACCAGGGCCTTGACGACGGCTGAGCGCGGACCACAACCGCCCCGCCAGGAGGGTCACTCGGGCTCTTCCCCGCTCCCGTTCCGTACCGGAACTTCGAGATCACCATAGATCCGGGCTGCCTGATCTTGATGTACACGAACGGCCTCACCGATGGAGACGCAGCCGAGCCGATCGGGACGCCAAAAGCGGCAGGGTTCAGAGCCGGCTGATCTCGATGTATTCGAAGGTCAGCAGCCCGTTCTCCGCGTAGGGAAGTCGTCCCAACTTGTCCTGCGCGTCCTGCAGGCTCTCGGCCTCCACCAGGAGGATCGCGCCGGGCCGGTCGTGGCGGCGGAACGCCGAGAGCACAACGCCGTCCGCCTTCAGCTCCCGCAGTACCCGGGCCTCGCCCTCCGCGTGAGCGGCCAACCCGCTCGGGTCGGTAACCGTTCCTGTCACGTGCAGATACATCGACCATCTCCTGGTTCTCGTGATGACATGGGAAACACCCCGGCATGACGTCCCCGAGCGGTTCGAGCTCGCTCCAACGGACGCCGCCGGCACCGGGGATCAGCTCACATCCGGGTCTTCGCCTCAGCCGCACTGCGCGCCGAGATCTCCCGGAAGTCCTCAAGCGTGTGGTGCTGGATCTCGTACTCGCGCCCATGCACCCAGCGAGCGGTGAGTTCGGCCAGGCGAGTGCCGTACCGTTCGGCGGTGACCATGTCGCCGTGCGCGCTGACCACGTCCGGGCCTTCGTCCACGTTGGTCTGCCCCATCACGCCGAGCCAGGAGCCCAGACGGTTGACGTCGTAGATCGTTCCGCCGGTCCAGTTGTTACCGGCCGAGTCGCCGACCGAGATCCACTGCATGTTCATCTGTGCGGCGAAGACGGCGAGTTGCTGCAGAGAGAACAGCTTGTCCCCGTTCTGGGACGCGGAGTGCGTGAAGCCGCCGGCCAGCTTGTCCTTCCATTCCTGTCCGAGGAACGGATAGAACGCGCCCTCCAGAAACGCCTTGAACACCGCCGACAGACTGCCCATGTAGGTCGGCGCACCGAACACGATCGTGTCGGAATCCTTCAGCAGCTCCATCGTTGCCGCGTCCGACCATCGGCCTTCCGACACTTGGTCGCCACGGATCTCGATCAGATGCATGTCGACACCCGGCACACTCTTCACGCCACGTGCGATGTGCTCGGCCAGCGCACGGGTGTGTCCGTTCGGGGAGTGGTAGACAACGGCGATTGTGGCCATGGGGACACCTTTCTGAACTGCGGTGGATGTCCGCACTTGCGGACAGGGTGGAGCGGCCGTGGGGACATACATGTGACACGACGGCCGGATGAGGCAGCACCGGAAGCATGTGAGTGCCAGAAGGATGCGCACCGGCGCATTCGGCACATCCCCGGGAGAGCTGCGCAATGGTGTGGGTCGTGGCGGCATCGGTGTCACCCCATGGGGACACCGATGCCGCGATCAGAGGCAATGCGGCACAACAGTCCTGCAGGCGGGGGGCGTTGCCGGGACTTCTGCCGCCGGGTGGTGACACGGGGCCCATTCGGCCCAGTGAGGTGGAGCCGTCACCCCGCCACGCCGGCGGGCGGGGTGACCGCTGCGGCCGCGGCGCTGGATCGTTGGTGTGTCGCCTGGCGGGTACGGGCCTGCTCCGGCCGATCGGGACGGTGAACGGCGGTCACGCGGCCTTGGCGGCCTCGACGGCGGAAAGGAACTCGTCGATGGTGGCGACCTCGTGCCCGAAGGTCGGATAGGAGATTTCCAGCGCGGCACGGTGGGCATCCTCGGTGAACTCAGCCACGGCATCGGCGAGGAAGGTGACGTGGTAGCCCGCTTCCAGCGCGTGCCGCCCCGTGCCCTCGATGCAGGTCTGCGAGGTGAGACCGGCCAGGACCACCTTCTCGACCCCATGGCTGCGGAGCTGCTCGTGGAGGTCGGTTCCGGCGAACGAGTCGAACATGTGATGCCGGCCGACGACGACGTCACCGTCCTGCGGCCGCAGCGGCGGGTAGAACTCGGCGCCGTAGCTGCCTTCCCAGAAGACCTGGTTGTCCACCGCGAACTGGAATCGCGGCAGGACGTGCTTGATGTCGGTAAAAGCGTCGGCGTTCAGGCCGTGCGGCGCGTAGAAGACCGTGACGCCCGCTTCGCGCGCACCGGCGATCAGGCGGCCCAGCTGGGCGCGCAGGTCCAGCTTGTCCAGCATGGGTCCTATCTGCCCGCTGAGCTTTCCGTCCTCGGCGAGGAAGTCGTTGAGGGCGTCGACCACGACCAGTGCCGTCCGCTCAGGGGGGTAGCTGCGAGTGTTCACGGGTTTTCCTCTCGTTGTGCGGGCCACGGGCGCGGGCGGCGCCGCAGAGATGTCGGGGTGAATCCGATGCTTTTACATGATGGGCATCATGAATAACTTAATCATGATGATCGTCATGTAAAGTGTCAAGTGACAGCCGGCCCGGTCGGAGGTAGCCATGCGTGCATCCCGTGAGCAAGTGACCGCAAACCGTGAGAGCATCATCGTCAGCGCAGGTCAGCAGTTCAGGAAGCGTGGCTTCGACGATGTGACGATCTCCGATGTGATGAAGGCCGCAGGGCTGACTCACGGGGGTTTCTACGGCTACTTCGGCTCCAAGGACGCGTTGGAGGCGGCCGTCTGCGAACGCGGAGTGGCCGACAGCGTCGCCGCCGTCGAGGCCGTGGCGGCGGACGGCACCGGAGACGAGGGACCGGACACGGCCCCTCTGCTGCAGCGATTCGTGCGGGACTATGTCTCGGCAGAGCACAGGGACAGGCCGGAGGACGGGTGTACCGTCGGGGCCTTGGCGCGTGACGCCAGCCGCAGCGCCGTCGAGCTCCAGCACATCTTCGCTTCAGGGATCACAGGGATGGCCGAGTCACTGGCGCGCCTCAGGAAGCTGGACGCGCCGGACCAGGAGCAGAGCTCCGCGCCCGACTTCGCCACTTTGTCCACCATGATCGGGGCCCTCACACTGGCGCGGGCCGTGGCGGATGCCGATCCGGTCCTCTCCGAGAGAATCCTCGAGACGGCGCGTACACACATCGAATCGTCTGCATCCGCCTGACGGGCAAGGCGCACTCAACGCCGGACGGCTGCCGCCGTCCCCTCGGCCGGCGAGGGGCCGGTCGGGGCGCGGGTCGTCGCTTGACTGCCCGCCGGCGTAAACGGTCACAATACGCAGACCGTTGAGGCCCTGGTCACCGCGCATCCAGCGTTCCGCGCTGGGCGGCATCTGGTGGCGCAGTGGGGCTGCCGGAAGCCGGCGGGGTGCGCGCTCAGGTCCCGTGGATACCGGCGAACAGGTCGCTCTCGATGGCATCGCCGGTCCGTCCGGGCCTGGCCAGCATGTACTCCTCCACCTGGTCGGCGGCGTCGGCCACGCTGAACAAGACGTGCAGGGCTGTGGCGTCACCCTGGCTTGCGTGGGCGGCCAGAGCGGCGATCTTCTGTGCCCACACCCCACTGACGTCGATGACCGTGCTCACCAGGGAGTCCTCGATCCCGATCTCCAGCGGAGGGATCCAGCTGCCCGGTTCGAGCAGGGCCAGGCCCCGTGCCCGCACGGCCTGGATACGCGTCAGGGACACCGCGATGAAGTACAACTTGGGCTCTGGGCCCGACCGCGTGGCCGCCATCTCCGAGTGTCCGCCGGACTCCCGGAAACGCTCGAACGCGGCCACCGTCACCTCATGGGTGCGGATGTGGTCCGGGTGGTACGACAGGCCGTTGGGCGGATACGTGATCACCACGTCCGGCTGGTACCGCCGCATCAGCTCAGTGAGCCGGTCGACGATCGGTTCGGCGTCCAGTCTGCTGAACGCGCCAGGTGCGACGGCGTTCGGATCCGCGGGGAGGCCGGAGTCGGGGTGGCCCAGTTCGACCACCTCGCTGATTCCCAGCGCCGCGGCTGCCGTTGCCAGTTCGGCCGAGCGAAGCGCGGCCACCTCCGGCGGCCGGTGGTCGGGGTCACCGGGT
This sequence comes from Streptomyces sp. NPDC001156, assembly GCF_053598275.1. NCBI lineage: Bacteria > Bacillati > Actinomycetota > Actinomycetes > Kitasatosporales > Streptomycetaceae > Streptomyces > Streptomyces sp. NPDC001156. The sequence goes on from NZ_JBSFJX010000023.1 coordinate 67,264, forward strand.
TTGCTGCCGGCGGGTGTGTCACCCAGGCGCCCGTCCGTGCAGGTGACCAGAACGGTGCGACAGCCGGCGGCGGCGTATCGGGCGAGTGTGCCCCCGGTCTGGCCGGCCTCGTCGTCCGGGTGTGCGTGGACCACCATCAGAGTCGGTCGCCGGCTCTCGGTCGCATTCACTGGTCAAGCCTTTCCGGATCCTGACCGCAGCACGGTCATGGTCATGGTTCCCACCGCCTGATCAGGTCCCGGGCGGGCGGCGCGATGGTGCGGCAGCGGTCCTCAGGGAACTGCCGTCCCGTCGGCGCCGGTCGTCGGAGGGAACCGGTCCTTCCCAAGAGGGTGCCAGTCCGGCGCGCATGGCCCGTTCGGGCAGACGTACTTCCCCGACGATGTCCGGCGCCCTCGTGCGCCCCTTCGCGCTGTTACGTTGGCTGACATCCGGGCTGCGCCTTCCCCCGGGCGTCCCGGAGAACCGGACCCGGCTTCGCCTTCCTTGCCTGATGTGCGAAGCCGGGGCCGTGCCCCGGATCAGGCAGTCGTCACGCTCTCGATGTCGATCCCGATGGACCAGTTCTCACTTGCGGAGTTGTCGGGGTTCCGACGGTGCACGCGGCGTCGGGTGGGGACCTGGATCCCACTGAACTCCTCATAGGCGCCGACGTAGTGCGCAACGGCGACGCCGACGTTGACGTCCACGTTGTAGTCGAGCCGCCGCAACAGACCGTCGTCGCCGAAGTAGAAGGTCTGCTCCGCGCAATGCGTGGCAAGGGACTGCGGAAACCTCACGTGCAGCCGACGCCACACTTCCCCGTTCTCCGTCCAGGGCTCGACTTCACGCGAAGCGACGCCGGGGTAAGTGAAGAGGAACGGTGTGGTCAGGTAGTTCCACATGGCGTAGCCGATGAAATAACCGACCTGGAGTGACTCCCAGGGAGAGGTCAGGTCGTAGCCGGCGTAGGTCGACCTGATGCCGGACCTGCTCTCCAGGACGGTGTCGTCGGCGGCCGCCCGGAGTTCGACCCGGTCGTCCTCGGCCCTCAACAGCACGTCATGTTCGGGATCTGCCCACGGGCTGAAGCGGATCAGCTCTCTGCGGCTGTCGAGCGTCAGTCTTTCCCTGAAGGGCTTCTCCGAAAAACCGCGCACGGCCCAGAAGGGGCCATGAAGGGTTACATCGGCCTGGATCAGGTCGATCTGTGACCATCGATCCCGGCCGCCGTGCGCCGCGAGGACGTGATCCAGCAGGTCGTTCATCATCGTCTCCGGTGTGGGGGCAGTTGTTGTTGCAAGGGGCGTTCTGGACCGGGATGAAGACGGCATCGGCGAAGGATCGGTCCCGTCTCCCGGGCTACTGCGGCAGGCAGCGACCGGACGTCACGATCCGAGCGGTCGTGTCGCGGTCGTTTCCGCGGGTGGTCATGACGTTTCTCGGCCGGCCGTCCAGGCTCTGCACGAGCGTGAGGGAAGGCCGTGATATGCGTCGCCCAGTCCGCTTTTGCCGGTGGCGATCGTCCCCCGGCGGTGGGATGCCGGACGCACACTTTTCGGCACGCACATGGTCGATGTCGGCGTGACATCGCAGGTCATCGTAGCTCCGGGCCACAGCCGTTGCGCGTCGACGAGGCTCCGAGCGGCAACTGCTGCACTTTGGTGCCATGCCTTCTGCCTCAAGGGGAGAGGTGCCCGCCCGGCCCTTCCGATGGTGGCGCGCCGCCCCGTCCTGGATGGACTGCGGCTCACGGCACCCGCGGTCATCGGCAAGGGCCACGATCTCCTTACATGAGGCCGGCGCGAATCGCGTAGGCGACGGCGTGCGTGCGGTTGCTCACTCCGAGGGTGGTGATGATGGAGTGGATGATGGTCTTGATGGTCCGCTCGGAATAGCTGAGCTGTCTGGCGATCTGGGTGGTGTCGAGCCCGTCCGACAGCAGTCCCAGCACCGTCATCTCCCGGGGACTCAAGCCCGCCCTCGCGCCGGGGCCACGTCGTTCGAGGCGCCTCAGGTGACGGATCAGCGTGCCCAGGATCTGCGGCGGAAGGTCGGCATGACCGACGTGTGCCGCGACGACGGCATGGGCGATGTCGGAGAACGTCGCCTGTTGGCGCAGCACGACGCTCACCACTCCGAGACGGATCGCCCGGATCAGCCTGGGCTCCGTGACGGACTTCATGACGAGTACGACCTGCACGTCCTGGCGGCTCGCAGAAATCTGCTCGACTCGCTCCAAGACCTGGTCGGACACGTCGTCGGCGAAGGTGACGAGCACGTCCGCATCCCGTACGTTCGCCCGGCACAGCACACGGACGCACGGATAACCGGCGAGCGCTGCCACGGCACCCTCGTAGGTCAGCCGGTCGTCACACAGAACGGCGACGGGAATCGGGCTCGCGCCCATGGGGGCCGTGCAGGCGGGCTCGCTTCCGTCTGTTGACGGAAAAGGCTCTGCAGACTGATCGGGGTGTGTGGACACCTTGGAGCCCACCCGGTCACGCCGATCCGGAACGGCCGGTTCGTCTGCGCTCAAGCCCACACCGATTCCTTTCTGGCGCTGAGATGTCCGCGCCTCATCCGGGACCGCCCTCACGTGACGCCGAGGCCCCGTGAGCGCGGCATCCCGTGCCGCATACCGGAGGTTCCCGGGGCAGGCAGAAGCCGCCCTTTGGGCAATCGACACGGGACAGTTCGACCAGGCACACGAGGAACAGGCAGTTCGCCGGCCCCGGCTACGCTCCCGGCGCTCTGCGCATGGGGCAAGACGGGGTCAAGTGCCGCTGTGCCGCTACCTCGTGGCGTCGACGGACCGAGTATGGCGGCTCCCGGGCCGACAGCGCCCCCGCTGGGACCCCCGCCAGAAGACGCCGTTCGAGTCAAGGACGATCGCGAAGGAAATCACCTGCCATCGGGCACTTCTGTGCGCCGCGACGCGCTGTCCGGACGGCGTCGGCAGAGTGCGCGGGGGCACCGGCCCAGCAGGCGGTGCGTCCACTCCGAACGGCAGACACACGGGCCGAGCCACGGACGGACCGTTGCATGTCCGGTGTGCGTGAACGTGAGGATGCGCGCGCCGCAGCGTCGATCGCGTCCATTCATCCGCCGGCACCGCAGGAAAGGCAGGCTCGGCCCCTCACAGGGCGTCGGGGGTGCCCGCGGGAGCCCGGCGGGAATGCGCCTGACTGCCAGAAAGAACTGCGGTCCGGGCCACAGCCATCGAGGGCGCCGAGTCCGGCACACAACGGACGCCCGGCTCCGGCACCGGCTTCTGGCCGTTCTCACCAAGACGTCTCGGCTAGTGCTTCCGGCTCGGGCAGGGGCCGCCCGAGCCTGCCTCACTACGGCCGATCCGGAGTACGGACCGAGGCCGTCCGCTCGTCGTAGGCGATGCGCGCCCAGAAGATCTTCGCTGCCCGCTCCTGGGTCCAGGTGCACATCACGTGCGTTTCCTCAGCGATCTCGCTGCCCAGATCCGTAAGGCCGTACAGCACCAGGGGCGGCGACTGGTCCGGGTCGACGGTCCGGCGTAGCAGGCCGTCGCGCTCCAGGGTGCGCAGAGTTTGGGAGAGCATCCTGCGGCTGATGCCGCCGACAGACCGCTCCAGCTGCGAAAACCGCTGCGTGCCGTGCTGACGCAGGCTGAGGAGCATCAGGAGCGCCCATTTGTCGGCCAGGTCGACGAAGGCGTCACGGCTCGGGCAGGCCTTGTCCAAGACGTCCATCGGACGGTCGGCCGGGAAGCCAGGCGGGAACTCCTGCTGTGACATACAACCGATCGTATACCAGAACTCTGACATAGAGTTGGGCGTGAATATATAGTAGGTATACGATTGAGACTGCACTGGTGAGGAACGGTATCGTTCCGGCCGCCTCAGGGCTCGACCAAGAGCGATGACCCTGCCGCCCGTACCGCATACGAAAGGGGACAGCCTGGTGAGTACGAGAGAACGGCCGATGCTGCACCCGCGTGTGCGCGTCGACCGGACCGCGCCCTCCGGTAGCACGGAAGTCGTGGGCGGTCCGTGCCCCTTCGGCGGTCAGGCCGGCAGCGACGACTCCTGTCCCCCGGTCTCCCTCGTGGTACTGACGGATGATCAGCTCACCTACGAGGGTGCGTTCGCTGCACTGTCCGGGTATCCGGACGTCGAGGTACTCCCTTGGGAGAGCCTCGAAAAAGCCCAGGTCGTCATCGCGTTCGCCGAGGACGTGTCACACTCCATGCTCGGCCGCATCGAGCAGTTCACCTCCGCACGGCCGGATGTTCCGATCGTGCTGGTGACTGAGTCGGTGTCGGAGCCCCGTCTGGTGCGAGCGATCGGACTGGGCGTCGTCAGCGTGCTGTTGCACCGGCAGGCCAGTTTCGCCCGCATCAAGGAGGCCGTCGTAGCCGCACGCAAGGGGCATTCGGACGTTCCTCCGCAGTTCCTGGGGTCGTTGATCCGCCACCTGAAACACCATGGCCAACAGGGGCCCGAGGGCGGCTTGGGCCTCAGCGCGCGGGAGATCTCGGTCCTGGGCCTGCTCTCCGACGGACTCGACACGGCTCAGATCGCGCGCCGGCTCAACTACTCCGAGCGGACCATCAAGACCATCATCCATGCAATCGTCAACAACCTCGGTGTCAGCAACCGCACACATGCGGTCGCCTACGTGATCCGCGCCGGCCTCCTGTAGGGCCGCCTCCCCCGGGCCGCGCACAGGACAGATGTCGGGCCGCCCGCAGATCGATGTGCGGGCGGCCCGATGCTGCTCGGTGAGGAACAGGCGGCTGCGGGGAGGGCGTTCGGCCTTCACCTCACCGGAGAGGCATCACCCGGCACACGTCAGCGCGCTGCGGACAGGATCGCGTCGGCGACGACGCGCGGCTGGGAGACCATCACCAAGTGGCCGGCCCCAGGCACAGACGTCGTCGTGGCACCCATGCGTTCCGCGACGAAGCGCTCCAGGTCCGGGGGGATGATCTGGTCGTTCTCCGCCACGACGAAGTAGGTCGGGTGCTCGCGCCAGGCCGGCGGCCCGGACACGAAACCGAAGCGGGCCGCATCGCTCGCCCCTTGGACGGCCGCCAGCACCCGGGCTTCCTGCGGGTCGACGTCCGGGCAGAAATACTGAGGGAAGACGTCCTGCGGCAGCGTGAAGCGCCCCTGTTTGTCGATCTTGAAGTGGGACGCGGAGGGGAGCTGGCCGAAGGACTCGCCCAGGCTTTGCGCGCTCTCACCCTCGTCCGGGGCGAACGCCGCGACGTACACCAGGGCACTCACATTCGCCGCGTCGTGTGCGGCCTGGGTGATGACGACACCACCGAAGGAGTGGCCGACCAGGACCACGGGGCCCTGGAGTTCGTCGAGGACGCTGCGGACCTTGGCGACATCGTCCGGTATCGACGACAAAGACTGCTGAACCGCGATGGCTTCGTGCCCGGCGGCCTGCAGAATCGGAATGACCTTGCTCCAGGACGACCCGTCCGCGATCGCTCCGTGAACGAGCAGGATGGTAGCCATGAATCTGCCTCTCCAGTGAACCAGGACAGTCGATCGACCCGTAGTGCCACACCACGCCGTGGCGCGTGTTCAGCGGTGGGGTTCAATTTCCCGTTCTGGTGATTGATGTGTGTGAACGCTGCCGTGCTGCCACCCGATTCGGGCGGCCGTACATGTGCCGGGCGGGCGGTCACGGCCCCGGACAGGACGTCAGTCCAGTGACGCTGTGCGGGTGATCGCCGTCGTATTCACGGTCGAAAGGTGCCCGGCGAAACCCCCGGGAGGGATGGACGAACAGTCGTCCTCTCCTTACGGCTGTCCGCTGTCTGCATCGCAGATCTTGCCGACTGGAATGCCCTGCCACGCCCGCCTGCGACGGGTCGGCACGAAGGGGCACATTTCCCTTCACTTTGAGGCGGAGGTACCGGGAGTTCCTGTCGTAGCGTTTCGACAGCGGCGGAGAGTCCGTACGCGGGAGCCCGCAGCGAGGCGGTTTCAGGTCACCCACCGGCGAACGCCGTCGAGGTGACCGGCACAAACCCTAGAAAGCCAAGGAGCGCCATGTCCTCGTATACGCATGTCACTGCACCGACCCGGTACGTGGAGGCGGAAGGGTGCCGGTATGCGTATCGCCGCTTCGGGGCCGGTTCCGGAGTTCCCCTTCTGATGCTCCCGCATTTCCGGGCAGGAATGGACCACTGGGATCCGCGCGTCACCGACGGGCTGGCCGCGAAGCGGCCCGTCATCCTCTTCGACAATGCCGGCATGGGAGCGTCGAGTGGCCGGACACCGGAGACCGCCGAAGGTTTCGCGGAGAACGTCGCAGATTTTCTGACGGCGCTCGAGATCGACAAGGTCGACCTGCTGGGATTCTCAGTGGGCGGGTATGTCAGCCAGGCACTGGTCCTTGCCCGTCCCGACCTGGTACGCCGCCTGGTCCTCGTCGGCACGAAGCCTCGCGCCGGCGAGATGACGGGTCTCGGGGAACGGGTCCCCGAGGTCGCGTCCCACGATGTGCTGACCGAAGAGGACTATCTCTACCTGTTCTTCGGCCCGTCGTCCGCGAGCCGCGCCGCCGGCCGGGAATTCTGGATGCGCCGACACGAACGCACCGTCGATGTGGACCCGGAGTCGGGCCCCGACAGTGTCCGTGCCCAGAATGCACTCCGGGCCGACTGGAACACCGCGCGCGAAGGGCGGTTCGCCGAACTCCGGCGCATCGGTCAACCAACGCTCGTCGTCAACGGGAACAACGACATCATGGTCCCCACGATCAACTCGTGGATTCTGGCACAGCATATTCCGCGATCCCAGCTGATCATCTACCCGGACTCCGGACATGGCTCGCTGTTCCAGTACCCGGAGCTCTTCTGCGCCCACGTCGCCCGATTTCTGGACTCCGAGATCCCGTTCACCTGACCACCCCTGAGATCACTCGGCCTTCCCGCAGGCGAGACGGATACGACCTATGAGGCTCCGACCGCACGGGCATTGCGGCGCCGGAGTCGATGTCAGGCGCAGCGCAGCAGAATCATGAAGCCGAAGTCCATGTGGAGCTGCTGGTGGCAGTGGAACAGGGACAGCCCTGGCTGGTCGGCGGTGAAGTCGAAGTCGAGGCTCTGGTAGCCGCCGAGCATGACGACGTCCTTGCGCAGGCCGTGGGTGGGGGTTCCGGCGATATGGGTGACCTCGAACGTGTGGCGGTGCAGGTGGAGGGGGTGGATGTCGTCGGTGGCGTTGCGGAAACGAAGCCGGTATCGCTTGCCGCGCTCGACATCCATCACCGGCTCGTTGGTGTCCATGTTGAAAGGCACGCCGTTGAGGGTCCAGATGTTGAATCCCTTGTCGGCTGCGTTCTGTTTCTCCACCAGCAGGTCGATCGCCTGATCGGGTTGCCGGGTGGTACCGCCGGAATGGGCGAAAGTGCGGTAGTCCCAGGTGAATGCGGGTGGTGCGATCCACTGCGGGGATCCGCCACGGCCGGCGTACTCCACCACGGTGCCCATGCCGGCGTTCCGGTCGTCGTCAGAGAGGTCTCCCAGCACCCACACACCCGGATGGTTCATCTCCACCAGGGCCGAGACGCGTTCGGCCGTGCCGATCCACAGCACCGGCACGTCGGCCTGCCTGGGTACCGGGTTGCCGTCCAGCGCCACCACTTTGAAGGTGTGGCCAGGCAGGGCAAGGCTGCGGATTTCCGTGGCACTGGCATTGAGGACGTGGAACAGCACGCGCTGCCCGGACTTGACCTTGATCGGCTCCCCATGGCCGAGTTTGCGGCCGTTGACACTGAAGGCCCGGTAGCCGACCTCGTAGCCGTGCGGCATCCCCCGGGCCAGTGAGTCGGCCATCGCTTTCTCGCCCTGGCTCTTCAGATCCGGCAGGGGGGAGCCGGCCAGGAAGTTCTGGGCCATGTCTCCCCCGTGGCTGAGGGAGGGCTCGAACTCCTTCAGCGTCAGGAACACTTCCTGGTCGTAGGCCCCGGGGTTGGTTTTCGGCTCGATGTACACCGGGCCTGCCTGACCGGTGTAGGTGCTGCGGGTCAGGTCACCCCGGGCTGCCACATGGGTGTGGTAGAAGCGGAAACCGGCCGGTCCGGGGGTGAAGGAGAGGCGCCGCATCCCGTGCACGGGGATGAACGGGGTGCCCTCCTCGGACGCGCCGTCCACTTCGGCGGGAACGAATTGGCCGTGCCAGTGCAGCAGTTCGGGGATGCCGGTGTCGTTGTGGACGTCGACCACGACCGGGCGGCCTTCCTTGAACCGCAGGAGCGGGCCGGGGAACTGCCCGTTGTACGTCGTGGTGGAGACGATCGTGTCCGGCGCGAGTTCGACGCGGCCTTTCGCGATCCGCACCGTGTAGTCCGCTTTCCCTGCGGGAGCGGCCGCGCCGGACAGCCCCGAGGAGTCGCACGCGGTGAGTGCGGGGGCACCCGCCCCGGCCAGCAGGGACACGCCGCTCAGTTTGAGGGCATCGCGACGAGAGATCGGCACGACTCTGCTCCCTTCCCCGCTCCTGGGGCAATGCCGGCGGATACGGGTCGGTTACACATGCGCGGAAATCCGGCTATGTGCTGCCAATTTGATACAGCAGAGAAATGTAGCCCGGCAGCGGCCCGGATGCGCCGAGGACGCGACGGCGCCGACTGGCACACCTGCTCGCAGCGACACGGCACCGACGCCCTGAGTGCGCGTGGACCGATCGCAGCACACTCCGACGTCGCAAGCCCTCGTCGACCGTCACCAAGACGCCTCGTCTCACGACGCCTGGACGAGGTCGCCCGGGGTGCTCGTCGTAGCGCCCGCCGCGTCCGCGGCACGCCGGCGGGCGAGCCTGCCGGAGAACCAGTAGCCCGCGGCCAACAGAGCGACGAGAACAAGAGTTTCGGCCGTTCCCCAGACCCACGTGGACGCGCTGACCTGCTTGGGCGGGAGCTTGGGCAGGTCGTCCGGAAGGACCGCGGAGTGCCTGGCCACGTCGGCCTGGAAGGCCTGGTTGCGCGCCGAACCGTGCAGGAATGGCGCGACGAACAACAACACCATCCCGAGGAGTGTCTCGACCGTCACCACGACGGGGAATTCCCGGACGAGGGCCGTGCGCAGCGGGCGTACGTCGCCCGCGGCACGCAGGGCGTCGATCCTCGGATGCAGCCAGAACTGGTTGAAGGCGCCGAGGAGCAGCAGGACGCCGAAGATGAGGATCTTCACGCCGAGCACACGCCCGTACATGCTCGTGAGCAGCTGCGAGGGACCGTCGACATGCTCCCAGTACAGGGACAGACCCGAAAGGGCGATGGCGGCGACGCAGCTCATCGCGGCGGCGGAGAAGCGGCGTATCGACGGCGCCCAGAACACTTCCCGGTCGGCGGGGCCGACCGCGCCCGGCAGCGCGAGCAGCGCCAGGCCCGCCAGTCCACCGAGCCAGACCGCACCGCCGAGCAGGTGCAGCATCCACATCAGCGTCTCGAAGATGGTGCGGCCCCAGTCCTCCGGTACCTCGTCCGGGAACTTGGTGGTCCCCAAGGCCACCGCGCCGGCGCCCAGCCCGACGGCCAGCAACCATCTCCGGGCCGGACCCGCCGCCACCCGGCGCGCGCAGAGCGGAGCGAGCACCACGGCACCGGCGAGGACGAGGGTCACCTCCAGCCCGGACAGACGGCCGGCGTTGCTGCCGTCGTACAGCGCGCTCCACGCCGCACCGTAGTCGTAGCCGCCGCCGTCCTCCGACGCGCCGTGGGCGAGCCCGGTGAGGACGGCGGGTACGGCCAGGAGCCCGAGCGCCACCGCCGCGCGGGACAGACGGACCGTCACCGCAGCGAGCGTGTCCGGTCCGATCCGGCGGGCGGTCGGTCCCGCCGCCACGAGCGCAAGCGCCGTCAGCCCGACGAAGCCCATCAACGCCACCCAGGCCGCCCACGCAACGGCGCTGTCCTCGAACGGGCCGAGGGGAGTCGAGGGCGGCGCCAGGCGAGCGGCAGGGCAGGCGGAAACGGGCTGAGCGGGGGCATGGCCGACCGTCCTTGGAGGGAGGAACATCCAGAGCGAAGTTAGGTTAGGCATCCCTAACTTGCATGATCAATGGTTGCTCTTTCAAGGATTCTTCAAATCGGCGAGTCCAGGCGGACAGGGCGGGAGCGAGGTGAGTGGTGCCGTGCGCGCCCCGGGGTGGGTGCCGTGCGCCCTTCAACGGCCCCAGGACGGCCAGGGAGTGCGCTCGGCGGCGAGCAAACCCAACCGGCCTGGTTCGAAGCATTTCGACTTGTCGATAGCCTGCGTCACCATGACGCGCGCCTGGATCCTGCCGATACTGCTTGTCCTCTGCGGCTCGGTCGTTGCGACCGGGCTGATCCACAGTGAGAACCTCGGCGCGGCCGCCGTACTCCTGCTGGTGTTCGTGCTGCTCGCAGGCGTGAACTCACCCCTGATCTTCCCGAGGTCGATCGGTGCGCGGGAGGCGCAGAGCCGCAGCGCGGTCGACGGACGGCCGGTCGTCTTCTGGCGGCCGGGCTGCACGTACTGTCTGCGATTGCGCATCCGGTTGGGTCGTAGCGCCCGCCAGTTGCATTGGGTCGACATCTGGCGTGACCCGGCTGGAGCGGCAGCGGTGAGGGCGGTCAACGAGGGCAATGAAACCGTGCCGACTGTCATCGTGGCGGGTCAGCCGTACGTCAACCCCGATCCTTCATGGGTGCGTGAACAGCTTTTCCGCTCGGTGTGATCAGGAGCGGTGTCGCCAGGGGCCGCACTTCAGAGCGCGTGCCCGCGCGCAGCAGGAGCCGGTGCCGCGTTCTTGACCGTCAGCGGCAGCGGCTACTGCCCCCGTCGGGCCCGTGTCCGTCCGCCGATCCCCTTCGATGGAAAGACGGCTTCCCAAGCCGCCGCTCCGGTTTGCGTGCCGCTCCGAGGGAGTCGATTCTGATGGTGAGGCATGCCAACAGATCGTGTGGACCGAGCGCAAGGGCTACGGGAGCTTGTGGGGACCGCGGCCCGATCAGGGAGCGGGTTCCAGATGAGGCTTGTCGTCGATCTCAACCGGTGCCAGGGATTCGCGCAGTGCGTCTTCCTCGCCCCGGACGTCTTCTCCCTGCACGGGGACGAAGCGCTGCTGTTCTCCCCTCGCTTCGACGAGGCACAGCGCGACCGGGTGGAGAAGGCGGCTGCCGCCTGCCCCGTTCAGGCCATTCTCGTCGACTACTCGGACGAGCCGACGAAGGGTGTGGAGCCTCATGTCGGCTGACACGGACGTCGAGGTCCTGCGGCGCCAGGGCCACATTGTCGTCGTCGGAGCCTCGCTGGCCGGCCTGCGCGCGGCGGAGACCTTGCGCGACCAGGGCTTCACCGGATCGCTGACCATGATCGGCGACGAGCCGTACGAACCCTACGACCGGCCGCCGCTGTCCAAACAGGCGCTGCTCGGACGGGCACGGCCCGAGGACACCGTGCTGCCGCGGCGGCGTGACATCGACGCCGAATGGCGTCTGGGCGTCGCCGCCGAGGGCCTGGACCGGGACGCCAAGCAGGTACGCCTGGCGAACGGCGACACCGTCCCCTACGACCGCCTGCTGATCACCACCGGGACCAGAGCGCGGCCCTGGATCCACCCCGAAGAGGCCACGCTGGACGGGGTGTTCGTGCTGCGTACCCGCGACGACTCCGCACGTCTGCACCGGAAGCTGACCGGGGGCGTGTCCCGGGTGCTGGTGATCGGCGCCGGTTTCACGGGCTCCGAGGTCGCCTCCGTCTGCCGGGAACTGGGCCTCGAGGTCACGGTCGCCGAACGCGGCCCGGCACCGCTGGTGGGCGCACTCGGCGGAGCGGTCGGCGCGGTCGCGGACCGGCTGCAGCGCAAGCACGGAGTTGACCTGCGCTGCGGCATCAGCGTCACTGCCCTGGAGGGCGACTACGTGGGACGACTCAGGCGCGCCCATCTGTCCGACGGTTCGGCGATCGACGTGGAAGTGGCGGTCGTCTCGCTCGGTGCCATGCGGAACACCGAATGGCTCGCCGGCTCGGGGGTGGCCGCCGGTCCCCGGGGGATCGCATGCGACGCCGGGTGCCGGGTGTTCGACGTCAACGGCATCGTCACCGACGACATCTACGCCGCCGGAGACGTCGCACGCAGCCCCCACCCGTTGTTCGATTACCAGTTCCTGGCGTTGGAACACTGGGGCAACGCCGTCGAACAGGCCGAGATCGCCGCCCACAACATGATCTGTGCAGGTCCGGAGCGCCGTCCGCACCTGTGGCTGCCGATGTTCTGGTCCTCCCAGTTCGGTGTCAACATCAAGTCGGTGGGTGTTCCCCCGCTGGCCGACCAGCTGGTCGTCGCCCAGGGGACGCTCGCCGAGGCGCGGTTCGTGGCGGTGTACGGGTACCGCGGCCGCGTCATCGCCGCGGCGTCCTTCGACGGAGGCAAGTGGCTGGGGTTCTACGAGCAGCAGATCGCGGCCGGAGCGCCCTTCCCGCCGGAGTACCGCTCGGTCGGCCAACGAACCGAGACGCTGCAGCCGGTCGACCCGGCCTTCCCCGACCCCCACCTGCCCACCCACGGGCCCACCGTCACGCTGACGGGTCACTCACCGAGCGAGCGGCGTGTCGAGTTCGCTTCGTCATATGCCTGATCACCGGCCCTGTGCCGCCCGGAGCCCCGAGGAGACGCCATGACGTCCGGCACCATCTCCGCGCAGATCACCGACTACGCCAATCGAGCCGATCCGTACCCGCTGTACGCGGAACTGCGCAAGACACCGGTCAGGCGCGAGGACGACGGCACCTACCTGGTCAGCACCTACTACGAGGTGCGGAGCCTGGCCAACGACCCGCGGCTGAGCAACGACACGAGGAACCGTCGACCCGGCTACGCCCGCACAGCGGAAGCGGAGGACACAGGCCTGCCGCCGAGCTTCATCTTCACCGACCCGCCGGTGCACGACCGGCTGCGCGACACCATCAACCGGCCGTTCGGTCCCCCGCACAGCCCCAGGTTCCTCGACGACCTGCGGGGAGACCTTTCCAAGGTCGTCACCGAGCTGCTCGACTCCTTCGAAGGCAAGGACCAGATCGACATCGTCGAGGACTTCGCCTACCCCCTGCCCGTCACCGCCATCTGCAAGGTCCTCGGCGTGCCGCGCGAGGACGAACCGCGCTTCCACGGCTGGGCCGATGCCCTGGCGTCGTCACTCGATCCACAAGCCGGCGAGGAAGGCCAGGCAAAGGGGCAACAGGCACGCCAGGACCTGGGCGCCTACCTGTCCGACCTGATCGAGACCAAGCGCCGCCACCCCGGCCCCGGGATTCTCAGCGCGCTCGCCCCCGACATGACACCGGAAGACCTGGAGGCCACCGCGGTGCTGCTCCTGGTCGCCGGCCACGAGACCACCGTCAACGCGATCACCAATACGACCCTGACCCTGCTGCGCCACCCCGACATCCTTGAGCGGTTCCAGAAGGAGCCGGAGCTGGCCGTCCCCCTCATCGAGGAAGTGCTGCGGTACGAACCCCCGGTCCAGTTCGTCCCGTGGACCACCGCCCTGGCCGACATCGACGTCGCCGGTACCACCATCCCCAAGGGCTCGCCGGTCTGGCTCATGCTGGCCGCGGCCAACCGCGACCCCAAGCGCTTCAAGGACCCCGACCGGTTCGATCCCGATCGCAAGGACAACGAGCACCTGGGTTTCTACACCGGCATCCACTACTGCTTCGGCGCCCCCCTCGCCCGGATAGAACTCCATCTGGCTGTGCCCGAACTGTTCCGCCGGGTCAAGTTCTCCCGACTGCTCGAAGACCCGCCGCCGTACCGGGCCAACGCGGTGCTGCGCGGCCCCCGTCACCTCCCCGTGGCGATCGAGGGCGTCACGGCCTGAGCGCCGCGGAATCTCTCACCCGACCATCGAAGATCGAGACGACCACGACCAGGGTGGGAGTCGCGGAACGCAGCCGTGGCCAGGCCTGATCGCGAAAGAGCCGTGGCGGTGCCGGCGTTCAGCGGCTGCCGAGACCCGCAATCCCCGTCAGTGGATGGGAGAGGGACGCGATGCCATGTTCCCCTGCGTCTTCAGCAGGGCCGCCGGGCAGCGGAACGGCACGGATGTGACCGCCCAGATCGGACACATAGGCGACGCCGGCGGCCGGGTCGACAGCCAGCCCGATCGTCTCGGCGAAGCCGCTCGCCAGGATCTGCGGGAGCTCGCCCGATGCTCCCGCTGCCGGAATGGAGGCCCGGTTGAGCGTGTTTCCGCCCGGCGGTGCGCCGCGGTCGGTCCAGTAGAGCCAGTCGCCGTCGAGGTGCAGGTCGATCGGTTCGGGCAGGTCGGACCAGAGCAGTTCGATGTCCGTGCGCCGCTCCGGGCTCTCCCCGGTCGGCAACTCAAGACCGGCGCGGAAGATACGGCCTTTGCCGCCCTTGGCGGGGCCTTTCTGCGTCCAGTAGAGGTATCCGCGGACGGGGTCCACCGCCACGCCCACGCACTCCTGGGAGATGTCGCCGGGCGGGTTGACCACCAGGTCGGTCAGGCCGCTGCCGTCTGTCCGCACCCCGCCGACCCGGCGGCCCTCCCGGTCGCACCAGTACAGGAACCCGGCGCCGTCGGACGTCAGTTGCTTACCAGTGGTGATCGTGCCGGGCGGGACCACGTCCCGCCGGCCGGTGCCGTCCAGCTGCATCGCGTGCAGGCCGCCGTTACGCCGGGAGAAGTCCTGCGCTGCCTCCCCGGAGCCCTTGGCGGGATCGACGGTCGGCGTGCCCATCGTCGTCCAGTACACGGTCCCGGACTCGACCACGATCCCGTCCGGGAACGAGCCCGCATCCGCGACCAACGTCTCCACCCGTCCGTCCGCTATGCCGACCCGCAGAATGCTCCCGGACACGGCCGCCAGCACCACCAGTTCGTCCCACACCTCGGCACCCCTCGCGTCTCTCCTCGGTGGCCTCCTTGCGCCTTCCATCGCAGTCCCATCCGCGCTGCCGCGCGACTCCCGTTGGGCCACCCGAGGAAGGGACCGGGCACAACGGAGAGGCGGAGAGCGGACCGGGCCGGCCTTCCCCGCAGGTGCTTCACGTCTGCCGCCCTCGTACAGCCCGCTCCGGTCGCTGTCCGACCAGGCCGCTGCCGAGACTGGGGTGGCCGGTGTGCGCCCTCACAGCAACCATCACGAAAGCAGGCGTGATCATGGCCTTCGCCCTTCCCACCGACATGGAGAACCGTCCGGTCGCCGTGATCGGGGCAGGCACCCTCGGCCGCAGGATCGCGCTGATGTTCGCCGCCCGGGGTGGGCTGATCCGGATCTTCGACAAGTCCGCGCAGGCAGGGGAGGCAGCGCGGAAGTACGTCGAGGAGAACGTCGCTCAGGTCGCCGCGAAGGCCGAGGGCGGCAAACCGGGCCGGGTGGTCTTCACCGGCGACATGGCCGAAGCCCTCGCCGAGGCCTGGCTTGTGATCGAGGCCGTGCCCGAGCACCTGGACCTGAAGAAGGAGATCTTCGGGGAACTCGACCGCACCGCGCCACCCGACGCGATCCTGGCCAGCAACTCCTCCTCCTACGCGTCGAGCGAGTTCATCGACCGGGTCGAGCACCCCGAGCGGGTGCTGAACATGCACTTCTCCATGCCGCCCGCACAGAACGCCGTCGACCTCATGTCCGACGGCCGTACCGACCCGGGCATCATGGAACTGCTCAAGAGGGAGCTGCCCCGGTACGGGGTGTTCCCGTTCGAGGCGCACAAGAAGTCAACGGGCTTCATCTTCAACCGCATCTGGGCGGCCATCAAGCGCGAAGCCCTCGAAGAGGTGGCCGAGGGGGTGTCCACACCACAGGACATCGACGAGATGTGGAAGATCAACATGGGCGGGTCCGCCGGGCCCTTCCAGATGATGGACCAGGTCGGCTTGGACGTGGTCCTGGACATCGAGAACCACTACGCCGCCGAGAACCCGAACCTGCCCACAGGACCTCGCGAGTTGCTGAAGAAGTACGTCGACGCCGGCCACTTGGGCGTCAAGACCGGACAGGGCTTCTACACCCACCGCCATCAGGGCTGACGCTTCGGCCGCCCGTTCGGGACCGACGAGGGAAGCCAGGAACCAACGATGAAGATCGCGATTCTGGACGACTATCAGAATGTTGCTCTGAGCTTGGCTGACTGGGATTCACTGGACGCTCACACAGACGTCTTCAACAGGCCGTTCGCCAACGAGGAAGCGACCGTGGCCGCTTTGGCCGACTACGACGCAGTGGTGGCTATGCGTGAGCGCACACCGTTTCCTTCATCGACGCTGGGCCGACTGCCTCAACTGCGGTTGCTCGTCACCACCGCCCCTGTCAACGCGGCGATCGATCTCCACGCCGCCCGAGAGTTGGGCATCACCGTCTGCGGAACAGGTTACTTCTCACACCCGACCGTTGAACTTACGTGGGGACTGATACTTTCCGCAGCACGTTTGATTCCGCAGCAGGTGGCGTCCGTACGTTCCGGCGGCTGGCAAGTGGGGCTGGGCACGAGTCTGAGCGGCGCCACCCTGGGAATCCTGGGCCTGGGACGACTGGGCACCCGTGTAGCAGAAATCGGTGCGGTCTTCGGCATGGACACGATCGCCTGGAGCCAGAACCTCAAACCGGAGGACGCGCGGGCGAAGGGCGTAGCCTACGTTTCACGCGACGAGCTGTTCTCTCGCTCGGACGTACTGAGCATTCACGTCGTGCTCAGCAAACGGACACGCGGGCTGGTCGGCGAGCGTGAATTGCGCTCGATGAGGTCCACAGCGATTTTGGTCAACACGTCACGAGGGCCTGTAATAGACGAGACTGCCCTCTTGCGAGCTCTCAACGAGAAAACGATCGCCGGGGCGGCACTGGACGTCTTCGACCGCGAACCACTGCCCGCCGACCACCCTCTGCGCTCGGCGCCCAACGCCGTGGTGACCCCGCACATCGGATACGTGAGCCGGGACCTGTACGAGGTCTTCTACCGCGATGCCGTCGAAGACATCGCAGCTTGGGCCGCAGGTTCTCCGCTTCGCCTGCTGACGTGAAGGGCGGTGCGCCCCAGCAGCGATCGCGGGCTGCCGCATGGGGCTGCCGCCGACCACCGCCCTGGGAGTCAGCCCTGGGTGGCGGGGAACGCCTCCGGGGATCAGGGCGGATCTGGGGGATCATGCCCCCCCATGGCTCGACGACGGATTGCCCACGCACACCGGCGCGGGCCCTCAGCCGAGAACGGCGGGCCAGGCCAACGATCAGCACGAGCCCTGCAAGGTGGATCTCCGGTACCGAGACGGACCGAGCGCGGACCCAGTGGCCACTCGAGCCCCCTCCCATTCAGGGAGGGGGCTCGAGTGGTCACACAGAGCGGCTAGTTCACCTCAGTGCGCGTGACCGCTCGCCGCAGGCGCCGGTGCCGCGTTCTTGACCGTCAGCGGCAGCAACTTCTGTCCCGTCGGGCCGATCTGGATGTGCGTGTCCATCTGCGGCCTTATGGACACATGAGTAAATCCAGCTCTACGGTCGCAGACATGGGGACACGTACACGGAAGCGCACAGCGGTCGACCAGAGGCAGTACTCGGTTGAGGCCGAGTGGACTGACGCAGATCTCGCGCTCTTGGAGGAGCTGAAGGCGGCTGACGCCCTACTGCCCGAGGACGCTCCTCGGGCTCTCTTATCCATCCGCCTGTCCGTACTGACAGACGAAACCACGTCGCCGGTGCGGCAGGAGCTCGACCTTCGCATCCTGGCAAGGGAGCGAGGCTGTCGAGTTGTCGGCGTCGCTTCGGACCTGAACGTGTCGGCGACGAAGGTTCCGCCATGGAAGAGGAAGGAACTCGGGGACTGGCTGAATAACCGCTCCCCCGAGTTCGATGAGCTCTTGTTCTGGAAGCTCGACCGCTTCGTACGTCGCCTGTCCGATCTCTCGACGATGATCGAGTGGAGCCTGAAACGCGGGAAGAACCTGGTCTCGAAGAACGACAGCCTTGACCTCACGACGACCGCCGGGAAGATCATGGTCACGATCATTGGCGGTATCGCCGAGATCGAAGCGGCCAACACTTCCACTCGAGTCACAAGCCTGTGGGACTACGCCAAGACTCAGGAAGAATGGATGATCGGCAAGCCGACGTACGGCTACGTCACGGCCGAGGACGACTCCGGCAAGCTCGTTCTCGCCATCGATCCCAAGGCCCACAAAGCACTGCACTGGGCGCGGCGCATGGCACTTCGAGGACGTTCCGCCCAGTTCATGGTGCGGTGCCTGAAGCGATCCGGACTCATGAGCCGGGGGCTCACGGTGGCAACGCTTCACCGCCGCCTCCGTAACCCTGCGCTTCTCGGCCACCGAGTAGAGGAGGACAAACAGGGAGGGCAACGGCGATCGAAGGCGATCCTCGGCAAGGACGGCAGGCCGATCAAGGTCGCTCCCCCGATCTTTACTGAGGAGGAGTTCGAGACCCTCGGCGCTGCTCTCGATAAGCGCAAGAAGAACCAGCCTCCGCGCCGTGTCGGCGGAGCGACTCAGTTCCTCGGCGTCCTCCTCTGCGCCGACTGCAAGACGAACATGACCGTAAAGATCACGAACAACGAGTTCGGGACCTACCAGTACCTACGATGCCGCAACTGCAAGAGCGGCGGACTCGGTGCACCGGACCCCCAGCAGGTCTACGAGCGCCTCGTAGAGGACGCGCTCAAAGTCCTCGGCAACTTCCCGGTACAGGTTCGCCACTACGCCGAGGGCGCCGAGGTACGGCGGGAGATCAAGCGCCTTCAAGAGTCCATCGCTCTCTACATGAAGGAGCTCGAACCCGGGGGCCGGTACACGAAGACCCGGTTCACGAAAGAGCAGGCAGAGGCGACGCTCGACCAACTCATCGCGGAGTTGGAAGCCATCGACCCCGAGACGGCGAAGGACCGATGGGTCAACGTCCACGGTGGTAAGACCTTCCGCGAACACTGGCAGGAGGGCGGCATGGAAGCCATGGCCGCAGACCTGTACCGAGTCGGCATCCGGTGCGAGGTCACCCGCACGAAGGTGCCGAAGGTGCGGGCACCGAAGGTGCACCTCCGCCTACTGATCCCGAAGGACGTACGCGAGCGGCTCGTGATCCGAGAGGACGACTTCGCGGAAGCCTTCTGACACCGCCCGACCGACGCACGAAGAGAGCCGCCTTCCCGAGGTGTACGGGGAGGCGGCTTTTCGTCTCACTCGAACCAAGACGCGGGATCGAACGGCGTCTCGTTGCCGTCGTCGTCGACAATCACAATCTCACTTTCGATCAGGCTCATGCGCCTCTCGTCCGAGCAGCGAGGCAGGGGAGAGCACACAGGTTGCCGAGGCTCAGGGTCGGGAAGAGCGGTTATCGTCTTCCACCCCCTTCCTGCCCCGCCTCCGCTCCGACCCGCCGAGACTCTGCAAGGTCTTCCGCGATGCCAGCCGCGATGAGTGCTGCGCCGGGGGTGTGGCCAGAGCCGACGTAGCGCCATTGCCGCTCGCTGACCGCGTCCGGCAGGTCGACGTGGCCCAAGTGGTGGGCGCGTTCGGCGCGTAGCGCTGCGTAGGTCGTCGAGTAGGCGCGGGACTTGGTGAGGATGTGGCCCCGGTAGCCAAGGGTGTGAGCCCAAGTGCACAGGTTCAGCGACTGGTATTCGGGCAGTCCGCCAAGGCGCCAGCAGGTTCGCATGAGGGTGCGAACGTGTTTGCTGACTGGAGCGCACTCAATGTCGGCCCAAGTCCTCAGTGGGTGGTCGGTGCCGGCGCCTGTCTCGCTCGCGCCTTTCGTGACGTACTTGGCCACGTACGCGGCCACGGCGTCATCGTCGGGGTCGTCGCCGTTGGCGCGCAGGAGCCGGGCGTCGACCTGGGCGCCCCAGTGCAAGGCCAGCTCGCCCACGGCCGCGCTGTAGGGCGTGCGGACCAGGACCCGTCGGGCGGAGACGCGTACGGCATCGATGAGCAGTTCCGGAGTACCCCAGGCCGGGGGTTCGTCGTCGGGTCCACTCGGGCCGTCGAGGCGGACGATGGCGTGAACGTGGACGGCCGCCCGCTTCTGGTACTCGGCGACGCGGGCGAAGGAGAGCCGGGCGTGCTGGGCGAATCGGGACTGTACAAGGCCGACCGAGGAGGCCAGGCGCCGCCGTACGTCGATGACGAAGCGATCCCACAGCTTCGCGGCGTGGGCATGCCACAGCACGTGGCCGGCGTAGTCGTAGCAGTCAGCGCAGAAAGGTTGGCCGACGGCCGGATCGTCAGGGCCGTGCACGGCGCCGCAGCCGAGAGGACGGCCGTGTTCGCACGTGCCCCCGTCTCGGCGGGGGCGGCACAGCCCCCCGGCACGGTGAACCGGGCCGAAGGACGGGGCGGTCAGGGTGACGAACAACCGAGGGCGGTGGCGGACCGAGTCGGGGACGTTCTTGCCGCCCAGCAGGCCCGCGCGCACGAGGTGGAAGGTGTCTCCGGCATGGAGGCGGGAGCAGGCCGGGCAGACGGTTGCGCGTCGGTTCCGGCAGCGGATCAAGAGGCGTTCGCCGGGTTCGGTGCGGGTGTCGTAGTGGTGGAGGATTTCGCCGGTTGTGCCGTCCAGGGTGATGGTGGAGCCGGTGAGGTGGACAGGGTGGGCGCAGCCGCCGGTAGCGGCGATCTGCTCAAGCCAGCGCGGGAACTTCGGGTCTTGGGCGAGGCGGATGGCGTCGCGGTCTGCTTCGGGGAGCTGACGCAGGCGCGCCGCGCGGGCGAGTGCGGTGCGCCTGTCAGCCGGGGTGAATTCCGGGGTGATGGTGGTGACCTTCCGGGGTGGGCCGCCGAAGCGGCACGGGTGGTGGTTGGTGGCGCGCTCTCGTCCATGGGTGGATCTCCTTTCATGCGGGGCTAGTTGAGGGACAGTGGTTCACCGGATGATTCCGGCGCCCCGGCAGACGCGGCAGCGCCGCAGTCGTCCGGTCGAGGTCTTGCGGGCTCCGTCGCCCTTGCAGTTGGGGCACCTCACGCGAGGCATGGGCATGGCCGTGCGTTCCCTTCTGTCGTCAGTGGTGAGAGAAGCCGCTGATCAGCCAGATGAGGAGTCCGTGGATGGTGAAGACCACGGGGGTCTGGCCGAGGTAGACGCCGAAGAGGCCGACGCAGACCGCTTCCCAGGCGCGCACGTCGCGGGAGCGGACGAGGAGGACGGTGATGATTCCGAAGATCACCGCGAACGTGAACGCCGCTCCTTCGCTGATCACTTGCTCTCTCCTTCCAGCACCGCAAGGGCGCGGTCTATCGCGGGCAGTTCGGGCGTGAGGGCGGCGTGCTTCCGGGCCGTCGCGACGGCTTCATCGGTGGGGGTGAGGTGGGAGCGGGCGCGGTTCCAGCCGCCGTCCCGGCCGGTGCACACGGCCACGCCGCGTTCCTCCGCCGTGATCGACTGCGCGACCGCGACGGCGTCCTTGTTCAGGTCGCCGAGGGTCATCTCGGCCGTGCCGGGATCGTTGACCCGGTGGCAGATCCGGCCGCCGAGCTGCGCGCGCAGGGCGGTGACGCCGGGCCCGAGATCGGAGCCGACCCGCTGCCCGGCCACCACCAGGTGGATACCGAGGGCGGCCCCAAGCTGTGCCAGGCGGAGCAGCAGCGTGGAGCACTGCTCCGCTTCAGCCCGACTCTCGCGGGTGCCGTCGGACAGATAGAGCTCGGCGATCTCGTCGACCAGGACGACGACCGGCACCGGCCGTAGCTTGTCCGGGAGCTCCCAGATGGAGCGCACACCGGCCGACCGGCACACGCTCATCCGGTCCTGCATGTCGACCACTAGGGCGGAGAGCACGGCTACGGCCTCCCGCCGACAGGTCGCCAGTGCACTCAAGCGTCCGGCGAACAGGCCCAGTTCCATGCCGCCCTTGCAATCGATGCCGACCAGGGCGACCGGCTGCGGGGCAAGCTGAGTGATGAGCCGGGCCAGCAGGGTGGACTTGCCGGACCGGGTGGCCCCGGCTATCAGCCAGTGCGGCACCAGCCGCAGATTCATCACCCACGCGCCGCCCGTCTCCAGCGCGCCGATCAGTGCTGACAGCGGCTCGGCGGGGGCGGTGGCTAAGCCGGGCCGCTGAAGCGGGTCACTGGCCATGGCGGTCAGCAGGACGAGGCCGCGTCCCGGCGAGGTGACTCGTACCGCGTGGACCTTCCACGCGTGCATGAGGGCGTCGGCCGCTTTCATGTAGGTGGCCGGGGTCTGGCCCGCGTGCAGGCGCACGGTCACGGCCAGGCCCATGCGGGTGGCCCGCGGGAACGAGATCCGCGGCGTGACTGGCCGCAGCGGATCACCCTTGACGACCAGGTCCCCGAGCAGCCCGCGGGGCGGACGCCGGGAGACGGCAAGGTCGTTGAGCTGGGCGACCTTGCGCCAGGTCGCAATGACCCGGCACACGGTCACGGGGTAGCCGATCAGGTACCAGTGCCAGGCCGGACGATGCCGGTGCACCAGGTCCCCGACGACCAGCACCCACGCCAGCACGGCAAGCGCGAGGGCGAGCAGGATCGGTCGCATCACGCCTCACCGCCCTTGCCCTGTGCTGCCGGGCCGCCGTGCACGGGGGTGATGGCGTCGGCGCGGAAGCTGACGCCGTGCCGGTCGCCCATCGACCACATGAACGCGGTCAGGCCGGTGACCTTGACGATCTGGCCCTCGTCGATGCCCTTGGGCTGGCCGCTGACGGCGATCTCGATGACAGAGATCCTGCGTCCGTCCTGCCGCACGGTGACGGCGACGGTCCAGACCGGGTTGCCGACCCGGTCCCTCTTCACCTCCTGCGTTTCGGGGTTGGTGATCTTTGCTTCGGGCGCGATGGCGCACCGCAGTACGCCCAGTCGCGTCGTGTCCACGGGAATGGACTGCATTTCGTTGGCCTCCTTGGCCAGTTGAGGACGCCAGACTGATCCTGACGTCACTTGTCCTTACGAGTTATGACTATGGAGCCCTGTACGACGAGAGCGCAACTACTTATGCTGACGAGTGATGTCGCGCGTGCGACGTGCCTACGACCTCAACCCGGAGATGCCGAGATGTCGGAGATCCAGCGCCCCGGAGCCCTCTACCAGCAGGTGGCCGCCGCCATCCGCGAAGCGATCCTGTCGGGCGAGTTCGCCCCCGACTCCCTCTTGCCGTCCGAAGCCCAGCTCATGACCCGCTACGGCGTCTCCCGCCCCACCGTCCGCAACGCGATTGCCGCACTGCGCGCCGAAGGGCTCATCGACGTCCGCCACGGGAAGGGCAGCTTCGTACGCGCCGGCGGGCAACCCGTCCTCACCGTCGAGCGCCGCATCACCCACACCGCCGAGGGCAAGTTCGTCATGCCCAGCGGCGACCTCTGGCAGGAAGCCGAGGAACCGAGCACCTACCGCGCCCGCACCACGAAGGAAACGGGCCGACTCCTCCAACTCGATGAGGAAGAGGCCCTGTTCGGCTGCGACCGCCTCCTCGTCGACCCGGCCACGGGGACGCGGGCCATGCACCGGACGTTGATCCCGTTCGAGGTTGCCGAGGCTGTACCACTGCTGGGCAAGGAGCCGTGCAAGCCGCCGGCCGCGATCTACTGGGTACTGACCCAGTCCGGGCACACGCTGTCGTGGACCGAGACGGTACGCGCGGGCATGCCGCTGCCTGATGAGCGCACCACGCTCCAGCTCCCGGACGCCACCCCGGTCCTGTACGTGGCACGCGTCGCGCACAATGCCGACGACCGCCCGCTGTTCCTCGAAGAACTGCGCTTCGGTGCGGATCGCGCCGAGCTCGTCTACCGGATCACCGCCGACGAGCAGCCCAAGCGCGCCTGCACCTGACCTGCAAGGACGATCGGTCGAAACAGCCTTTACTTCCTCGAGTCGCAGCTGGAAGGCGCACACCGCCGAGCAGGTGCCCGACTACAAGATCCAATGGACCTCGGAGGGCGCCAAGGGCACCACCAAGGGCGT